>USHY01000001.1 GCA_900554635.1 uncultured Clostridium sp.
TTTTACATTTCTAGTTTATCCTATTTAATTCCTAATGTCAATACATTTAAAAAAATATTTACACCTTCCAAAATTTTATATTTTTTTCTCATTTTCTATTGAAATTATTTTATTTTTGATATATATTATGGTGTGAGAAATATTATATTTACTAAGGAGGATTTTTAATGCAAAAAAGTACTAAGGAGCTAGCTGAAAAGAAGAAGAAGAAAGTTAAATCTGGGGATGAGAAGAATGTTGGGGCTACTAGAGCTAGCAAGGCTAAAGTCTCTGAGAGGGGATTGGCTGTAGAGAAAAAGAGAACTGGAAATAAGGTTGGTTCTGAGAAGAAGGTTGCTAGTAAGAAAAGTACTACTAATAAGGCTAATGCAAAAAAGGCTACTGGTAAGAAAACTTCTGAAAAAAAAGGGTTAGATAAATCAAAAAACAAGAGAAAAACGACTAATAAAAAAAGTTCTCGTACCGGAGTTTCTAAGAAAAAACCTGAAATAATTGAATACTATGATTTACCATATAGATACAACCAAACTGTTGTAAAAATTTTAGCTCAAACTCCAAAAACACTTTTCGTTTATTGGGATATTTCTGATGATGATAGAAAACGCTATGCTGAAAAGTTTGGTGAAAAGTTTTTTGAGAATACAGTTCCAGTTTTAATTGTTCATAACAAAACTATGAATTATTCTTTTGAAATTGAAATAAATGATTTTGCTAATAGCTGGTATTTTAATGTAAATGATGCAAAATGTGATTATGAAATTGAATTAGGTAGAAGAGCTAGAACACAAGAAGTTAGTTTGCCAAATAACTATATGTATGTTGCATCTTCAAATGTTATTGAAGCACCTAATAACCATATTTTATTTGAACAAAATCAAAAGACATTATTCTTTAGGAATGTAAAAACAAATACCACAACTGCAAAAGATGTATCTCAATTCCAATTTATGAAATATATGGGTAGAATTTACAATATCTACGATATTTATAGAAAAATATATAGAGATAATGAATTGCAAGAACTACGCAAAATGCCTGGTTCAAAATTTCAAGCAAAGGAGCAATTAAATGGATAATACAAAAGGATATGTAAGTTTTATACTTCATGCACATTTACCATTTATTCATCACCCAGAAAGTGAAGATTACCTAGAAGAAGAATGGCTATTTGAAGCCATTTCTGAAACATATATACCATTACTTACTAATTTCAAAAAATTAGAGGAGGAAAAAGTTGACTTTAGAATTACAATGTCACTTACTCCCCCTTTATTAAATATGTTAGATAATAAGTTACTTCAAAGAAGATATATTAAATATTTAAAAACTCATATAGAGCTTTGCACAAAGGAAGTAAAAAGGACAGCCTATGATTCAAGACTAAATGGTCTTTCTAAATATTACTTGGAACGCTACTCTAATGACCTTCATCTATTTAAAGATGTTTATAATTGTAACCTTATTAATGCCTTCAAACATTTTCAAGATATAGGAGTTTTAGAAATAATTACATGTGGCGCAACACATGGATATTTCCCTATTCTATATGTTAATGAAAAAACCATTAGAGCGCAAATTGCAGTTGGTGTTGAAACTTATAAAAAGTATTTTGGAAAACAACCTAGAGGCATTTGGCTTCCTGAATGTGGCTATGTTCATGAAGCAGATAAATATTTAAAAGAATTCGGAATAGAATACATAATTACAGAATCACACGGAATTTTGTATGCTGACCCTACTCCAATATTTGGCACATTTGCCCCTATTAGTACACCTAACGGAATTGCAGCATTTGGTAGAGATATTGAAAGCTCAAGGCAGGTTTGGAGCTCTGTTTGTGGTTACCCTGGAGACTTTAATTACCGCGAATTTTATAGAGACATTGGCTATGATGCTGATTATGATTACATAAAGCCTTATATTGCAAAAAATGGCGTTAGAGTGAATACCGGTATAAAATATTATAGAATTACATCAAAAGGAGATTTTAAAGACTACTACAATCTACAATGGGCCAATGATTCAGCTGAAAAACAAGCTGGACACTTCTTTGACTCAAGAGTTAAGCAAATAAATGAACTATCAGATGTAATGTACCCAAGCAAACCTCTTATTGTTTGCCCTTATGATGCTGAGCTTTATGGACACTGGTGGTATGAAGGGCCTTATTGGTTATATATTCTTTTCAAAAAGATTTATTATGATAAAGGAAATTTCAAACTAATAACACCTGGAGAATATATAGACAAATACCCAGAAATGCAACAATGCTCACCTTGTATATCAAGCTGGGGAGCAAACGGCTATAGTGAAGTATGGCTAAACAGCACAAATGACTACGCACACAGACACTTACATGTTGCAGGAGATAGAATGGTTGAACTTGCAAACTTATATCCAGATGAAAAAAACACATTGCGTAGAAAAGCTCTTAACCAATGTGCACGAGAATTGCTTCTTGCTCAAAGTAGTGACTGGTTGTTTATAATAACTAATGGAACAATGGTTGATTACGCAAAGAAAAGAATAAAAGATCATATTGGAAGATTCACAAAATTATATGAACAAATAAAAGCTAATAAAATTGATAAATACTTTTTAAACTCTATTCAGAAAAAAGACTGCATTTTTCCTGAAATAGATTATATGATTTATAAATAGTAACAGTTTTCCCTCTATTTCATAATATATGAATATCTAAGCATTTTTTAGTAGATAATATATTGTGTATTGGAGGGAATTTTTGTGTTAAAAACTATTTGCGTGAAAACCAATAATAAGAATATATCAAATCATATACTAAAAGAACTTGAATATTTTGAACTAGATAACATCTATGTTTCATGTTATGATTTTAAAAAATACACTAATGTAATAGTTCACTATGTTGGTAATGATACCAAAAATTTTTTAAGTAAAATTTCTATACTTATTGCCTACTCTATTATTGATTTTTACGAACCACATATAATTAGTAACTTAATAAATTTGAACTACTTTTATTTTTCTACAGAAGAAAAATCTCAAATATACAATTTATGTTTAACAAATATAGATTTTAAATCTTCAATCTCATTAGTGAACATAATCACAAACACAGTTTACAAATACTTTCAAGAAAACAAATACCTTGTTTTAGATGGCTTTGTGAACTTTAGACTGCACGAATATATTAAGGAACTGGATAGTCTTGTTGATATGTGTGTAAATAAATTTATTATAGATAGAGAATACAAAGAATTCATAAGTTTACTAAAATCTTATGTTGAAACAACTCCTTGTAATTCTAGTATTGTGCATCTTATATATAAAAACGAAAATACAATTTTGCTTGACAACAAAAAAAATGTTATACCATACAAAAATGATATAATTAACCCAAAATACCTATCAGACATTTCTTTTTCCACAAATGATTATGCCCTAAATTCTCTTCTAACACTCCTTCCAAGCAAACTCTATATTCATTTGATAGATAATGAAGATGATTTTATTGATACAATTAAACTTATTTTCAATAACCGAGTATATATATGTACTGATTGTGATATTTGTAGCATTTACAAGAAGTCCAACTCTAAATTTAAAATACCTTCAGCATCTCTTTCAAATTCACATTGACTTTTTCCATTTCTTATGATATAAAATTTATTAATAAGAAATGGAGTTTTTTATGAATGCTTTTGTTTTAAAAATTATAGCATGTATTGCAATGTTTATAGACCATATTGGTTATGCAATTTTTAATGGAAAGCCTTCTTACTTAAATTATATTGGTAGAATATCTTTCCCAATATTTGCTTTTCAAATATCAGAAGGTTATATACATACTAAAAATATCAAAAATTACATTATAAGGCTTACTATATTTGCAATAATTTCACAAGTGCCGTTTATGTTATTTCACTCAATCATTAGTAATGATTTTTGTTTAAATGTTATATTTACATTACTTCTTGGTCTACTTTCTATTTTAATATATGATAAAATAAACAAAATTATTGGCATAATAACAACTTTGCTTTTTGCTATTATTGCCGAACTTTCTCATTGTGACTATGGATTTTATGGCGTAACAATTATCTTTTTATTTTTTGTTTTTGGGAAAAACAAATTATGGCTTTCTTTTAGCTATGTGCTTGCAACCATTGTTCATTTTGGTTATAGTATTTTGAAATTTTATAAAAACGGCCCACAAGTTTTAATCGCTGCTTCTAAGTATTACATACCTTACGCCATTTGCACCCTACTTTCTCTTATATTTATTCTTTCATATAACAAAAAGAAAGGGCCAAATACTAAATATTTATTGTATTTGTTCTACCCTTTACATATGCTTTTGATTTACGGAATTAGTTTTGTATTGCAAAATTAATTCCGTTTTGCAACAACATCTTTCATGTTTTCAATTAAATCATCTATTTCTTTTGGTGTAACAATTAGGTTATAATCTTTTGGAATTAAAGCTTCTCTTATTAGTTCATATTTATTCGTGTTTTTAAGTTCATTTAAGTAATCATTAGATTTCGCTTCTTTTTGGAGTTTTTCTATAAATAAATCAATACTGTCAGCAGCTATAGTTGCTGCTTCAACAACCATTGGTACTCCTATTGCTATTACTGGGATGTTTATTGTTCTTTGGCTAATTTCATTTCTTGCATTACCTACTCCAGCACCAGGTACTATTCCTGTATCTGCTATTTGAACTGTACTGCTTATTCTTTCTATACTTTTTGAAGATAAACTATCTATTACTATTACTAATTTTGGTTTAATGTTTTCTACAATCCCTTTAATTATCTCCATTGTTTCTATTCCTGTTGTTCCTAAAACTCCTGGAGCTATAGCAGTTACTGGTCTTGTTTCAGGGTCAATGTATTGTGGTGCATATTTTAGGAGATGTCTTGTTATATCCATATCTTTAACTACTTTTGGTCCGAAGTGAATCTGGTGTAACATAAGCATTTCCAAGTCCTACAATTAATATATCTCCTTTTTTGTCTATGTGTTTATCTAATAAACTTCTTAGTTCTTTTGTTACGACTTCTGAAGCTTGTTGAATTTCATTATTATCTGCAATCTTTAGTTTTTTAATATCTACTGTAATATAGTTTCCAATCGGTTTACCTAGTGCCTCTGCTCCTTTATCGTTTATAATTTTTACTCTTGAAACTTTTATTTTGTCGCTTATGGTTTCCTCTTCTGTTTCTATTCCATCAACATTGTTTTCAATGTTATTTGCTTTTCTATAGATGTCGTTTCTTTCAATTGCTAAATCTGTATTAAAATTTGTCATTTTTCTCTCCTTTCTTTTGTTATTATTTTTTGCTATTATAGTTTTTTTATGCAAAAAACAACTAGCTTTTTCTGCTAGTTGTTTTTTTCTATTCTTCTTTGCTTAGTTTTATTAGTAGTGCTCCACCAAGCACTGCAGCTGTAATCATTAGAGCTATTTGCATGCTCTCATTTCCAGTGTTTGGAAGATTTTTTTTGCTTGAATTATCATTTTGTTTTGGTTCTTCTGCTGGTTTTTGATTATCGCTTGGTTTTTGGTTATCACTTGGTTTTTGGTTGTCACTTGGTTTTTGGTTGTCACTTGGTTTTTGGTTGTCACTTGGTTTTTGATTATCACTTGGTTTTTGATTATCACTTGGTTTTTGATTATCACTCGGTTTTTGGTTATCACTTGGTTTTTGGTTATCACTTGGTTTTTGGTTATCACTTGGTTTTTGATCATCGCCTGGCTTTTGATCATCACCTGGTTTTGGATCTTCTGGTTCTTTGTCATCATCACCAATGTGTGATTGAATTTTACCACATTTAATACATTTTCCATTTAGATACTCATGGTTTTCTTTGCTTCCACTAACTACACCTAAACATTCTTCGCATATTTGCCAATGCTCATTATCGTTATGTTTCCATACTATTTTGCTATGTGTGCAACCATAACTACAGTCTTTACATTTTCCATTTTCAAAAGTATGTTGTGCTCTTGTTCCTGGAACTTCTTTTCCACAATTTTTGCATACTTGCCAATGTGAGTTAGCATCTGATGCCCATTTTCTTTCTGTGTGTTTACATTCAACTGGTTCTGTACTTTCTTCAACTTGCCCACATTTGCATACTTTATTTTCATATTTATGGTTTTCTCTTACTATTTTATTACATACTGTACAAGTTCCTGTATGTGTATTTTTATCAAATTTTTCCCATTTTGTAATTATGTGTGCTGCTCTTGTATTAGGAATCTCTGTTGAACAAATTTTGCATTCTTGCCAATGTGAGTTGTCATCTCTTTTCCAAGTTCTGCTAGAATGTTTACAACTATATGAACATTCTGAACATTTTCCATTTTTATATGTATGTGCCTTTCTTGAATTTGCTATTTCCTTTTCACATGTTAAGCATACTTTCCAATGCTCTGAATCATTGCTCTTCCAGTCAATTACTTTATGTGTACATTCATATAAACAAACTGAGCACTTTCCATTAACATATTTATGTTTTGCTTTTGATGATGTTGATATCATATTACAGTTTTTACATGCAAGCCAATGTTCTGTATCGTTGTTTTTCCAGTCAGTATGTTCATGTGTACATCTGTATGAACATGTTATACATACTCCATTTTGATAAACATGTTTTTCTTTATTATCATATGTATCACTATCACATCTTGTACATTCTTTCCAATGATATGTTGAATTACTTTTTGTCTCATAATTATGTCCTAAAGCAGGTGAAAATTCTCTATCATAGATATCACCACATTCTAAGCAAACATATTGTTTATATCCTGATTTTGTACATGTTGCTGTGTTTTCATATTTTCTTCCATTTGTTCCATGTTTTTCCTTAATTGTTTGGTAACCACAATTTGTACATTCTTTCCAATGTCCTGATTCATTGCTTTTCCATTTAAAATCACTATGTCTACAATTGTATGAACATATTGTACATACACCTTCTTTAAATGTATGGTTTGTTCTTGTAATGGCTATTTCTACACCACATTCATTACATACTTGCCAGTGTTCTGTTGAATTGCTTTTCCATTTAGCACTAGTGTGTTTACAATTGTTTGATTGTTTTGCTCCACACTTTATACATTCACCATTTACATATGTATGTGGTTCTGCCATTGGAATACCACAGTATTTGCATCTGCCAGAGTGAACATTTATATAATCTTCCCAAGCATCACAAGCATGCTTGCACTCTGATGCAACTGTTTGGTTGTTTAGCAACATAGAAATACCTATTATTGCAATTAATAAGATTGTAGAAACTACAGAAATGATAATAATTTTTTGTTTTTTCATACATATCCCCCTTATTTTTTTTTACTTAATTTAATTCACCTTTTCTATTATACAATATTTCCCAAAAGACTTCAAGAGTTTTGTAATATTTTTGTAACATTTCTGTAATATTTCCGTAATATTTTGTTCTTTCCCTTATTTCCGTAGCATTTTGGGTTGCAAAAAAAGATGTAATTTAATAATTACACCTTTTGCTTATTACATCTCTATTCGTGTTTTAAACATATTCTTGATTTCATTTTTTAAAACTTCATTTTCCTTTTTTTCAAGTTTTTTGTCTTCCTGAATTATTTTTGTAGCAATAGTTTGTGCTTCTTTTAAAATTTCCATATCCTGAAATAGGTTTGCAATTTTAAATTCTGGTATTCCATGTTGTTTTGTTCCAAAAAATTCGCCTGAACCTCTAAGTTCTAAGTCTTTTTCTGATATTTTAAATCCATCATTTGTTTCTACCATTATTTTCATTCTTTCTCTGGTGTTTTCTCCTTTGCCACTATATTTTAGTATGCAATATGATTTGTATTGACCTCTTCCTACTCTTCCCCTTAATTGGTGTAATGTTGCCAAACCAAATCGCTCAGCATTTTCTATTACCATTATACTTGCATTTGGAACATCAACGCCTACCTCAATTACTGTTGTTGATACTAAAATATCAATCTTTCCTGATTTGAAATTTTGCATAATTTCATCTTTTTCTTTTTGTTTTAATTTTCCATGTAAAACTTCAAGCCTATAGTCTCTAAATGTTTCCTCTTTATATTTTTTCGCAATTTCAATTACTGATTTTAGGTCCATCTCATCATTTTCTTCTATGAGTGGGCAAACAATATATGCTTGTCTTCCTTCATCTATTTGTTTTTTTACAAAATTATTTACTCTTTCTTCTTTTGATTGAGTTACTGCAAAAGTATCTATTTTCTGCCTGTTTGGTGGCAGTTCATCTATAATTGAAATATCAAGGTCTCCATATAAAATTAGTGCTAATGTTCTTGGAATTGGTGTTGCAGATAGGGCTAAAACATCTGGTGCCAAGCCTTTAGCGCTTAATTTACCTCTTTGCCTTACACCAAATCTATGTTGCTCATCTGTTACAACTAATCCTAAATTCTTAAATTCTACATTTTCCTCTAGCAAAGCATGTGTTCCAATTATTACATCTATGTTTCCGTTTTTTAATTCTTCTAATATTTTTTCTTTTTGTTTTTTAGTAATATTACTTACCAATAGTTCACATCTGATGTTGTATTTTTCAAATAACTTATTAAAATTATCTAAATGCTGTTTTGCAAGAATTGCTGTTGGTGCCATTATTGCTGCTTGATATCCGTGATTTTACTGCTTTATATGTTGCACACATTGCAACAGCTGTTTTTCCGCTTCCTACATCACCTTGAAGCAATCGGTTCATTGCAAAATCGCTTTCCATATCTTTATCAATTTCTTCCAAAACTCTAGTTTGAGCTCCTGTAAGTTTAAACGGAAGGCTATTTATTATATCTACCATTTTTATTTCTTTACTAAATTTTATTCCTTTTTTCTCATTTGAATAATTGCTTTTAAATGTAAGAAGTGCAAGTTGCATTATTAGTAGTTCTTCGAAAACAAGTCTTTTTCGTGCTTCATTATATTTCTTAAAATCATCTGGGAAGTGAATTTGGTGGATTGCCTCATTTCTTTTCATTAAGTGAAATTCACTAATTATATACTCTGGCAATGTTTCTGGCAATGTTTCTATTTGTACAAAAGCATTTTCAATTATCTTTCTTAATGTGTTTTGTGGTAATTCATTAATACTTGGATATATTGGTATGATTCTTCCTGTATTTTTATTTGAATCTTCTTCATCAAATAAAGGTGACATCATTTCAATTTGATTAATTTTGCGTTTTACTTTACCATAGAATTTATAGGTTTTTCCAACTATAAATTTGTTTTTTAAGTAAAAACAATTAAACCATGTAAGTGTACAAGTTGCAGTTTCATCTCTTACAACAAGCTTGTATATTGCCATGTTTTTTCTTATTTTTATTTCTGCCATTTTTGAAACACATTTTGCTTCAATTAAGGCTTCTTCCCCATCTACTAAATCTGCTATTTTTTTGTGTACACCTCTATTTTCGTAGGTTCTTGGGTAATATGTTATGATATCTTCTAATGTGAAAATATTTAATTTATTTAAGCTTTTTATTCTATTGGGACCAACGCCTTTTATGTATTTAGCATCATTTGATAAATCCATTATTTTATCTCCCTTAATTTATGCTCTAAGCCGAGTATTTCTCTTTTTTGTTTCAGTATTTTGTATCATATACTCTAGTACTTTTTTTGTACCTAAAACAATTAATAGTTTTTTTGCTCTTGTAATTCCTGTGTATAATAAATTTCTTGTAAGTAGCATTGGTGCTGCTTGTGGCAAGCACATAATTACAACATCAAATTCGCTTCCTTGTGATTTGTGAATTGTAATTGAATAGCTGTGTTCAAGCTGTTCAAGTTCACTATATTCATACCATGCCGTTTTTTCATCATCAAATTTTATTTCAATTTGTTTTGTTACATCATCAATTTTCTTGATTGTTCCAAGCTCACCATTAAATATTCCTGTTCCATCTTCTTTGTGATTTTTTTCCCAATATATGTCATAATTATTTTTTACTTGCATTACTCTATCACCTTCAAGAAATACACGATCTCCATGCTTTTTTTGTGGTATTTCTTTTATATTATTTTTCCCATTTAGTGATGGATTTAGTGCATTTTGAAGTTCTATATTTAGTTCTTTTGTGCCAAGTTTTCCTTTTTTGGTTGGTGTTAGTACTTGGATATCCCTGAAAAAATCATAATTTCCAAACTTTTTTAATCTACCTGTACAAAGTGATATTACATCTTCAAGCATTTTATTTTGTGTTGGTTCATTAAGAAAATAAAAATCCTGCAATTTTTCTTTTAGTTCTTCTTTTGGTATTTCTAAAAAATTTTCTCCATTATTTACTTTATGTGCATTTGTTATTATCTGACTTTTTGCAGCTTGCCTAAATATTTCGTTTAGTTCTATTGTTTCAACAGTTTCTGAGTTTATAATATCTTTTAAAACATTTCCTGGACCTACTGATGGCAATTGGTTTACATCTCCAACTAGTACTAGTTTTGTTCCCATATATAAACCTTTTAAAATGTAGTTCATTAAAAATACATCTACCATAGACATTTCATCTATTATCAAAACATCTGTATCTATCGGTTCTATTGCATAATCTACTCTCTCCATACCTAAAGATTCTTCTACTTTTCCTAGGCACAAAAGTCTGTGTATAGTTGTGGCATCTTCCCCTGTTGTTTCGCTCATTCTTTTTGCTGCTCTTCCTGTTGGTGCACAAAGTACAACCTTTTTGTTTTCTTTTTTATAAAGCTCAATAATAAATTTAATAATTGTTGTTTTTCCTGTACCTGGTCCACCGGTAATTACACACACATTATTGTCGTTTACAACTTTTATGGTTTCTTTTTGTTTTTCAGATAAAGTAATATCTATGTGTTTTTCTTCTTCTTTAAATTTTTTATCAAAATCTTTTATTTTCTTTATATTTTTTGATTTATTAAGTATTGAAATTCTTTGTGCAATGTTTCTTTCACAAACATAAAATGAGTTTAAATATACCCATTCTATTTCTTCAACATTTTCTATTTCTATTTTTGCTCTTGCTTTTAAATTTATTAGTGCTGTTTCTATTTCGCTTGTTGTTGTTCCAAGAAGTGCTTGAACATATTTTATCAGGTTTTGTTTTTCTACACATGTATTTCCATTGTTTGAAGCAATGGCTAAACTATATGTTATTGCACTTTCAATTCTCTTTTCATCATTTGAAGCAATTCCTATTTCTAAAGCCATTTGGTCAATTTTTTTAAAGTCTACTCCATAAGTAATATCAAGCAGCATATATGGGTTTGCTTCAATTTCTGCTATTGCATCTTTTCCATAAGCTTCATAAACTTTTTTGCAATTTGATGCTGATATTCCGGAATTTTTCTAAAAAACCTACTATCTCCCATAATCCCCATTTTTCGCTAAATTCTTCACAAATTGTTATTGCCTTATTGTTATTTATTCCTTTAACTGTGGCAAGTTTTTCTGGTTCATATCTTAAAACATGAACTGTTTCTTCTCCAAATTTATTTATAATCTTTTTAGCTGTTGCTGGTCCAATTCCTGTAATTATTCCTCCAGATAAGTATCTTTCTAAAGCATCTAATGTTTCTGGCATTATTTTTTCAAATGTCTCAACTTTAAATTGTCTACCATAATCTGGATGAGTAACATATTTTCCAACAACCTTTAGACTGTCGCCATTGTTTATAAAAGGCAAATAACCTGTTATAACTGTGGTTTCATCTTCAGTCTTAAACTCTGCTACCATATATCCATTTGTTTCATTTTCATAAATTATATCCGTAATTTGTCCTTTTATTTCCAAAATGTACTCCTTTTGCTTATATTTCTATATATTCATGTGCACATGCTCTGATTAATCTGTTCATTATTGCAAGTCCTAAGCCTGTTGTTTCTACTCCCTCTATTATAATTAAATCTGCATTATATGTATCTGCTTTTCTTAAGAAGGCAAAAATGTTGTGGCTTATTTCCTCTAAGGTGTTTCCAAAAGCAAGTTTATGTTCTACATTATATTTTTCTTTGTTTCCGTGTTCTGCATAAGATTACTGTATTTTTATTTTTAGCAAGTTCATTTATTTTGTTTACCATTTTTTCATTATCCTTGCTATATACTAAAATACTCTTTGTTTGTGGTGCATAGTGTTTATATTTTATTCCTGGAGACATTACTTTTTCTCCTTCTTTATATTCTCCAAGAATTTGTTTTTCTATATAGACTGGTATTCCTAAAGCTTGTATATTTTCTGGTGTGATTTTTCCGTGGTCTTAATATGTGTACGACACCATCTACAACTCTAATTACTGTTGATTCTACACCTATATCAACCTTTCCACCATCTATTACATATTCCACTTTTCCATCTAGCTCATCTATTATATCTTCAACTTGTGTACCACTTGGTTTGCCTGATATATTTGCACTTGGAGCCGCTATTGGACAATTTGAATACTCTATTAGTTTTCGTGCAATTCCATCGCTTGGCATTCTTATTGCAACAGTATCTAGTCCACCTGTTATGATATCTGGAACTATTGGTTTCTTTTTAAAAACTATAGTTAGTGGGCCTGGCCAGAAATTTTTTATAAGTTTTTGCTCAATATCTCCAACTTCTGTTACAAGCTCTTGAAGCATGTCAATATTTGCAATATGAGCAATTAGCGGATTATCGCTTGCTCTTCCTTTTGCTATGTATATTTTTTTCACAGCTTCAACATCTAAAGCATTTGCTCCTAATCCATAAACTGTTTCTGTTGGAAATAATACAAGTTTTCCTTGTTTTATTGCCTCTGCAGGTGCCTTTAGTTCTTCATAATTTTTATTATTTTTAAAGTCTATATATTTTGATTTCATTTTTTCCCTCTAATCATCTAAAAATTCTTTATATGTTTTTATAATATTAACTTTGAAATCTCCTGGTTTAATATTGAAATTCTGCTTTGGTCTAACTTCTACTTCATATAATTCTTTTAATTTTTGTATGTTCTCTTTTTTATGACCAATTACATTATTAATGTTTTCAGGATTTACCTCAATTTCTATTTCTGCAACTTTTGTATTAACTTTTTTAATTGCATTTAATATTTTATCATACCAAATGCTATCCTCTACAAGTTGTCCAAAAGCTTCATGATATGGGCCTGCAACAACTTCACTACTTACATTTTCTGGGTTTGATATAATATCTGTGTTTTGAAGTCCCATTCTAATTACTGTAATTTTCTTTTTGTCAAAGAAATAATATAATTCTTTGCATCTTTCCACAGCTTGCTCAAGTGTTATTGGATGATACTCTCCTTTTGCAAACTCTGTTTCAAGTTCTGTTCTTTTAATAACTAAAACTGGGTAAATTCTAATAATTTTTGGTTTTAGCTTTGCAAGTTCTTTTGCTGTATTCATTTCATCTATCCAAGTACTATCTGGCAGACCAACCATCATTTGATGGCCTAAAGTAAAGCCATGTCTTCTAATTAATTTAGATGCTTTTTTCACATCTTCAAAGGTATGCCCTCTTTTTGCCCTTTTTAGGATATAATCATTTGCTGACTGAACTCCAAGTTCAATTGTTTTTACTCCATATTTTTTTAATAGTTTTAGCTCATTTTTATCTATATAATCTGGCCTTGTAGACACTCGTATTCCATCAACTTTTTTTTCTTTTACATATTTATATGCAATTTTTAATAATTTTTCTTGGAGTTCAATGTCTATTCCTGTAAAACTTCCACCAAAGAATGCTATTTCAGTATATAAGTTTTCATCTTTAAAACTATTTAAAAACTCCTGAATTGTTTTTTCAACTTCTTCTTCTGTTACCTGTTTCATCTGCCCACTAATGCTTTTTTGATTGCAGAAAATACAATCATTTGGGCACCCTAAATGTGGAACAAATATTGGAATTATGTATTGTTTTGACATTTTCTACCTCCATTTAATTTTATTTTTCTAAAGCTACTCTTGCTGCCTCCATTTCAGCTTGCTTTTTAGTATTTCCTTGTCCTACTGCTAGTTGCTTGCCATTGCATTTCACTTCTGCTACAAAGGTTTTATCATGGTCTGGTCCTTCTTCTTTTATTATTGAATACTCAATATGGACAGTACCATGCTTTTGAAGCTTTTCTTGCAATACTGTTTTATAATCTTTTTGCCCAACACTTTTACTTGCTTGTTCTATTGCTTCTTTTAAATTATCAAGAATAAACTTTTTAGCTTCTTCCAATCCTGAATCTAAAAATATTGCTGCAATAACCGCTTCTACACTATCTGCTAATATTGCTTTTTTATGGTTTCCACCACTTATTTTTTCACCTTTTCCAAGATATAATAAATCATCAAAATGATATTTTAATGCAACTTGGTGCAAACTTTCCTCACAAACTACTGTTGCTCTAACTTTAGTCATTTCCCCTTCTTTTAGTTTTTTATAGTTTGCATATAGGTAATCACTTACTACAAATTCTAGTATGGCATCTCCTAAAAATTCTAGTTTTTCATTGCTACTTATTTTTCTTTCATTTGCATAAGATGTGTGTGTAAATGCTGTTTTTAATAATTCAATGTTTTTAAAATCATATCCTATTTTTAATTCAAAATCTTCCAAAATCAATTCTCTCCTTAATCTTTAGACTTTATAACTACTAAAATACCTGTTTTTATTGATATTTTTGCTTCTTTGTCTATCTGTTCATTGCTTACTCCCAAGCTATCTCCAATGCTTAGAGTATAATCATTTATTATATATTTCATTCCCTCTATCGTAATTCCTGTTACATTTGTCGTAAGTGGTATTATTGATACATATTTATAATTATCATCTTTTTTTATTATAATTTCTTTATCAATTAATTCTATTTCGTTCTTTTCGTTTACTATCTTGGCTTTTATGTTTTTGTCTAGCGCTTGTTTTAATATGTGAATATTTGCCATTGTATGGTCTAGCCTTGTTCCTATTGCTCCTAGGATTGTTATTTCAGTGCTTTTAATTTCCAGTGCCAAGTCAATAGCTGAATGTGTATCTGTTAGGTCTTTTTCTGGATTTAGTTTTATTATTTTTATATTTTGCGTCTTATACTTTTCTAAGATTTTTGTATTTACTGAATCAAAATCGCCTAGAATATATTGTGGCTCTAGCTTTAAATAGTCTATTGTTTCAAGTCCTTTATCAACAGCTATTATTATATCATATTTATTTGATTTTAGATATTTTTTTGCAAAATTTTTGTTAATTTTACCACCTGTTATTATTAATGTTTTCATTTTTCCTCCTAGAAAATAGGAACGACTTTTAATTTTAGTCGTTCCTTTGGTATATCTTATTATTTTTCAATTGCTTCCATTGTTTCTTTTGCAATCTCAAGTTCTTCGTTTGTAGGAATTACATACATTGGTATTTTAGATTCTGGTTTGCTTATAATTCCTTCATATTGTTCATCATCATTGTGTGAACTATCGAATACAATTCCTAGTTGTTCTAGTCCTGCAACGCATCTATCTAATACATCTGGGTTGTGTTCTCCAATTCCACCTTCAAATATAATTGCATCTACTCTTCCTAATGCAGCCATGTATGAACCTATATATTTTTTTACTCTATATGCAAACATATCTATTGCAAGTTCAGCTCTTTTATCTCCTTTTGCTGCAAGTACCTTTAAGTCTCTTACATCTCCTGTTTCTCCTGAGATTCCTAGTAATCCTGATTTTTTGTTTAGTATTGTCATCATTTCTTTTATATCAATATTTTCTTTTCTCATAACAAATTCTAGGATTGCTGGGTCTAGGTCTCCTGATCTTGTTCCCATGATTAAACCTTCAAGTGGTGTTAATCCCATTGATGTATCTATACATACTCCACCTTTAATAGCAGCAATACTTGAGCCATTTCCTAAGTGGCAAGAGATAATGTTTATGTCTTCTTTTTTCTTTCCTAATACTTTTGCAGCTTCTTCTGCTATAAATTTATGTGAGCTACCATGTGCACCATATCTTTTTATTGCGTATTTCTCATAATATTCATAAGGAATAGCATAAAGTGAAGCATATTCTGGTATTGTTGTATGGAAAGATGTATCAAATACTAATACTTCTGGTGTATTTGGCATTATCTTTTTGCACGCATTTATTCCTTGCAAGTGTGCTGGGTTATGAAGTGGTGCATATTCAATTGATGTGTTATATTCTTCTAACACTTTATCTGTTACTACTGTTGTTTTGGTAAAGTTTGGACCACCATGTACTATTCTGTGACCAATTGCATCTATTTCATCAACGCTTTTGATTACACCTTTTTCTGGGTCTAATAAATATTTCATAACTAATTCAAAAGCTACTGTATGGTTTGGTAATTCTACCTCATCTCTTGTTTTCTTACCATCTTTTTTGTATTCAATAAATGGTTTATCTATTGATTTTACACCGATTCTGTCACATCTTCCTGATGCTAACACATTGTCATTTTTCATATCGATTAATTGATATTTTAATGATGAACTTCCACAATTTACTACTAATATTTTCATTTCTAACTCCTTTTCAAATCCTTAAAATTAATTTTGTGCTGCTTGAACTGCTGTTATTGCAACAACTCCAACTATATCATCTGCTTTGCAACCTCTTGATAAATCATTTACTGGTTTTGCCATTCCTTGGCATACTGGTCCATAAGCTTCAGCTTTTGCTAGTCTTTCAACAAGTTTATATCCAATATTTCCTGCATTTAAGTCTGGGAATATTATTGTGTTTGCTTTTCCAGCTACATTACTTCCTGGTGCTTTGCTTGCTCCAACTGTTGGAACTAAAGCTGCATCTAATTGCATTTCTCCATCTAAAACTAGTTCTGGTGCTTTTTCTTTTGCAAGTTTTGTTGCTTCTTGAACTTTACTTACATCTTCTGATTTTGCACTTCCATAAGTTGAATATGAAAGCATTGCAATTCGTGGTTCTTTTCCTATAATTTGTTTGAAGCTTTCTGCTGTTGAAATTGCAATTTCTGATAGTTCCTCACTATTTGGTTTTGGATTTAGTGCACAGTCTGAGAACATAAATACACCGTTTTCTCCATATTCACAATTTGGAACAACCATTACATTAAATGTTGAAACTAACTTTGTTCCTGGTTTTGTTTTTAATATTTGAAGTGCAGGTCTTAATGTATCTGCTGTAGAATGTGCAGCTCCTGATACTAATCCATCTGCTTCTTCTTTTTTAACCATCATCATTCCAAAAAATACTGGATCTAATAGTTTTTGCTTAGCCTCTTCAATTGTCATTCCTTTAGCTTTTCTTAACTCGTAAAAACTCTCTACATATTCATCATATTTTTCAGAAGTTTTTGGGTCTACTATATTTGCTTTTGATATATCTAAATTATTTTCTTCTGCAATTTTTTTAACTTCTTCTTCATTACCTATTAATACTACTTTTGCAAAACCTTCTTCACATATTTTATGAACTGCTGTTAACGTTCTTAAATCTGTTGCTTCTGGTAATACTATAGTTTTAATATCTTTTCTTGCTCTGTTTTTAATTTCTTCAATAAAATTCATATTTCTCCTCCTTATCAACTTTATTATTATATAACAAAAAAGCCTAAAATTCAATATTTTAGGCTTTTTTTGTTTTATTTTTTATAAAACAAATTTTTTAATTAGCATAATTCCTAAGCTGACTATTGTTAATGAAATTAGTCCAAGCCAAATGTAAGATGCTGTACCACCTGTTTTTATTTCTAGGATTACTAGTGCTTTGTCATCATCATCTTCTTGTTGGTCATCATAATTTGGTGTTATAACATTATCTGGTGTTGAATCTATATCTTCGGAACCCTTATCATTATAATCTTCACTTATTTCAGCTATATTAGTTTTTAATCCTAAATTATCTGCTCCATTTTCCCAAGTAAATGTTACTTCAACAGTTGCGCTCTCTCCTGGTTGTAATAGTGTATTTTCTAATGCTCTTGTTGTAATTTTCCCATCATCTGTTTTTGTCCAAATTGGGTTATCTTCTTGAACAAATTTTAATCCAGCTGGTATATAATCTGTTATTTCTGTTGCGTATCCTGCTATTTCACCTTGATTCATAATTATAATATTATATACAAATTTTACTGTTGTTTTGCTTAGTTTTTTCTTATCTATTACAACTTTTGCTATTGGTTCTGGATCATCATATGGTGTAAATCCTGTTTCTGTTGTTGTTGTTTTTCCATCTACAGTTACTATTGTTTTTGTTACCCATTTTAATAATGCTAAGTCGAAATATTTTACATAGATTTTTTCAATATCTTGGTCATCTTCTCCTTCATTCCATTGATCTGGTATTGAGTCTTCATCATCTATGTCTAGTTCGTTTCCATCTTCATCTACTGCTTTATCTTCTGTAATTTGTGCTTTGTTTACTATTATTCTATCTGATTGTGTAATATTTTGTTCAACTACTTGGAATGCAACTTTTACATCTGCATAATCTGGGTTTAGTGGTGCTGTATCACTTATTGGTTTACTTGCATCAAATGGTTGAAGTAATGTGTTTTCTAAGTATCTTGTTCTTATTTCTACAGCTTTGCTTGGGTCTTGTGTTTCATTTCCATCTTTATCTAGCATTACCCATTGGTATTGTTTATTAATTGCATGGTTTGGTAAGAATTCTAGTCCATCTGGAATATCATCTGAAACTTCCATTGCATATCCTAAAATTGTTCCTTCATTATATACCCTAATTGTATATGTTACTATATCACTATTTGCAACATATACTGGTGTTTTATCATGTTCGTATTCAATTTTTCCATTTTCATTTAGTTTTACTTGTGGTATTCTTGTTGTAACATCATCTTCATTTACTGCTGTTATGAATTTTCTAAGTGCAAGGTCAAAGAATCTTAGTTCTAGTGGTTCATAATCATCATCATCTTCTTGATAAGTACTATTATCTGCTGGTGGATTGTAGTTTACTGTATCAACATTATCTGGTATAGAGTCTCTGTCTCCTGCATTTATAGTATTTCCTTCTTCATCTATAACCTTGTTTGCTTCTATTTCTGCAATATTTCTTAGTGTTCCATTAAATGAATTATCTGCAAGTACTATACATGTTATTTCAAGTTCTCTATAATATAATCCTGATGTTCCAACTGTTGATTGTTGCCATAAATCTGATGTATCTACATCTGTTGCTGTTGTGTTTTCGTTATAAGCTTTTATGATTTCATCTTCTAATTTTGTTGATGAAATTTTTGCTTTTCCTGCTACTATTTTTACATCACTTAATGATGTTATTCTATTTCCATCAAAATCGCTTAAGCTTAGATTTTTTACTGCACTTTCTGTTGTGTATAGACCATTTGCACCAACTAAGTCTATTGTTGTAGTTGTATTATCTGTTGTTGGAACCCAGAAGTTGTTTGTATTTTCTTTGTAGTCCATAATATATCCTAGTCCTTCTGGTAAATAGTCTGCGACTTTTGTTGCATATCCATCTAGTCCGCCTTCATTATATACTCTAATTTTGTATGTTACAATATCACCTTTTCTAACATTTACTGGGTCTTTTGAATGTGTGTATTTGGCTGTTGTTATTTTTTCTCCTGTTGTTGGGTCTATTGTATTTAATTTGCTTGTATCAATTTTTGGTGTTCTGCTTTTTACTGCTACTCCATTTACTTTTGTTATAAATTTTCTAAGGCTTAAATCAAATGGTGCACCTTTTATTACTACTTTGTCAAAGTCGTCATCGTCTTCTTGTCCTTTGTAGAAATAATCTTTATCAGATAAGTCTGATTTGTTATCACTATTTCCTTTATAATTTTCTAAGTCTGTTGATGTTGTAGGTAAATTTAAGTTGCTTGGGTCTGAGCTTGAATCTCTATCTGGTGTGTTTTCATATCCTACTTCTGTTGCTTGATATTTCATTGTTGCAATATTTGTTAACACTTTGTCTGCTATACCTTTTACTGCTGTTACCTCACATACTATATTTAATGAATCTGAATCTAGTGTGTTTCCATCAAAACTGTCTAATTCAAATATGAATGTATTTGTATCTAATGGCAATATATGTAGTTCTCTTGTTGTAGCATTGTATGTATAAGCATATTTCTTTCCTAATAATTCTGAAGTTGAATAATTTGTTTTATATTCTATTAGGTCTGGATTATCTGTTGGATTAAAGATTAATCCAGTAGGTAAATAGTCAATTATTTCTGTTACTGCACCTTTAATTTGTCCTTCATTATATACAGATATTTTGTAAGTTACTTTATCCCCTGTTTTTACTTCTACAGGATTTTTTCTGTGATTATAATCAGCTGTTGTCCCTGTTGCTAATTTGCTTGTATCTATGGCTGGTTCTTTTGTATTTATCAATTCTGTTCCATTTACTTTTATTATATTTTTTCTAAGAGCTAAGTCAAATTCTTTAACTTCTTCTTTATCAATTTTTATTACTGGTTGTTGATCTGCATCATCTGCAAGCCATAGAGTTGCTATTGTTTTGTATATTTTTTCATAATTACATATTGCTTCTATATTAATATCTGTTAAATCATAATCTGTACCCCATAGGTCTTCTGATATTTTTAAATAGAAATCTCCTTGACCAACTGTGTCTTTTACTGTATCTTTAGATTGTACCATGTCATCTGGATTATTTACTACAAATACAACTGGTACATCCTCTTGCTTTTCTGGTATTATTTTTCCTTGAGCATCTTTAATGTTTAATTGTAATTCATAGTCAACATTTCCTGCTGTTTCTGTAATGCTAAAAGGTCCTACAATTACAAAGCCATCTTTTCTTTGTATTGTCTTTGATGCTGTATTTACATCTACTTGTGGTTTAACTGGTGTAATTTCTTTGCTTGTAACATAGTCGTTTGCGTGAACTGTTGCTTCACCTATGAAATATTCATAAAGTGTATCTATTTGTCTTGCTTTTGTTTCACTAAGATTTTCATCATTTATTTTTGTTGCATTACTTAATGTGTTTATATATGCAAGAGAGTTTTTATCTTGGGCAATTCTTTCATCATAGTTTGTAAAATACCATAAAGCCATTTGTTGAACAAATTCAATATCATCATCAGTTAATTCTGAATTAACTATCTCTGCTTTTCTTAATAATTTTTCTTTCATGGCTACACTGTCTGGATGTTCAGGTAAGTACATATTATCTATAATCCATAGAATGCTATTATATTCTGTATCTCTTATTGCGAATCCAATTTCTGTTGCATAATAGCTCTTAACTTCTGTGCTTTGTGTTTTTAGATTATATTTTTCAGTGTATGTAATGTCATTATCTAATCGATGATTTGCATTTAATCCATTAATAGTAGCTGAATTTTCAAATCCTAGTCCACTTCTTACACAATATAAAGCATCATCGTGAACATATGTTGTGCCATTATTTTTAATTATCTTAACTACTGGTTGTACAGTAGCATCTTGAGCTGTTACTGTATATTTGCTTGAAGTATATGGCCTAATATCAGTTATGTTCAAATCCATTGTACTTGCTGCATATGCGCCATTATTTAGAATTGCTAAAATTGCAATCACAAACATTAAAATAATTGATACTTTCAACATTCTTCTTTTCATAAAATCTCTCCTTATTTCCTCTTATTATTATATATAATTTTTAAAATATGTCAATACCAAAAATCTCCATATTTTCTGAGTCTTAAATTTTTCCTTACGGAAAAGTTTATTTCACAAACTTTTTAATAAAATATTACATTTATGTTACAAAATAAAAATCCTCTCTAACTCCTTTATTATACTACAAAAACGCCTAAAATTCAACCATCTTTCATTTATTTCTTTTTATTATGTTTATTTTTTTTATTTGTTGTGGTATAATAGTAAAATCTTAATTTAAGTAAGATATAAGATATATTTTAAAAAGGAGTTTGAGAAAGATGAATAGCGATGAATCGTGCAAAGACAAGTATTTATTAGAAGGATATCCAGATTTGGAAAGTTCCACAGTTGTACTGATTAAGGAGGCAATAAAACACGGGATAAAATTTGAGGTTATTGATGAAAATCATAGTTTTATTAAGCTTTACAAAGAAAATCATGAAGAATATATAGCACAAGCTACAAAAACAAGTAAAGATTCTTATATTTTCCCATCAATGGTTACTGATAAAGAATTTTCAAAGAGAATGCTTAGGGCTAATGATATAACTGTCCCAGATGGAATTGTTCTTACTTCAAAAATGACTCAAGAAGAAAAAGTTTCTTTAGTATCTCAATTTATTAATAAAAATGTAGTTATTAAGCCAAGAACCACAGATTGTGGAGTTGGAATTACAGTATTTGATCAACCTGCAACAGAAAAAGAAATTTTAGATGCAATAAACTATGCTTTCCAATTTGATAGTCAAGTTTTAGTTGAAAATTATGCTAAAGGTAGAGAATATAGGTTTGTTGTAGTAAATGGCAAATGTATTAGTGTTGTTTATAGGAGAAGCGCTAGCGTTGTTGGTGATGGCAAAAAAACAATAAGAGAATTAATGGCTGATAAAGATAGAGAACCTTGGCATTACATATTGAAAAATCCAATGGTTATAGATGAACCTTTAAAAATCTTTTTAAACAATCAAAATCTAACATTAGATTCCATTCCAAATAGTGGAGAACGTATATTCTTAAGAAGAAATTCTAACTGTTCAACTGGTGGTGAAAGTGTTGATATGACTGATATTATGCCTGATTCTTTTAAATTAATTGCTGAAAAAGCTTCTGAAATTTTTGGAGCAAAAATCTGTGGTGTTGATATTTTAATTGATGACTTGAATAAGCCTGAATATTCAATAGTGGAAATAAATGACAATCCTGGAATTTGCATAAATGAGTGGCCTTATGAAGGGCATGGTGAAAAAGTAGGCTTAGAAATTTTAAAAGTTTTAGGATTTATTGAATAAAAAAATGAGCCAAACGGCTCATTTTTTTGGTGCACCATCACGGATTTGAACCGTGGACCTTGGCATTAAGAGTGCCCTGCTCTACCAACTAAGCTAATGGTGCATGTCCTTTACAAAACAAAAAATTAATTGGAGGCGACACCCGGATTTGAACCGGGGAATCAGAGTTTTGCAGACTCGTGCCTTACCACTTGGCTATGTCGCCGTATATTTCATTATATGCTTATAATGCAAAAAAGATTACACTATATAATAAAAAAATTTTGGAGCGGAAGACGGGGCTCAAACCCGCGACCTATGCCTTGGCAAGGCATCGCTCTATCAACTGAGCTACTTCCGCATCTTTCCCATTTGAAACATTACTATAATACCAAAATTAAAATAAAAAGTCAATACTTTAGCCAAAAAAAATATAAAAAGTGGGGAATTCTCCCCACACTTTTGTCAATACTTGTTTTTCCTTTTGTCTAAGCTTCTCCAGAAAGGACTATCATGCTTCCAGCTTTGGCTACAAGTTCTTGCCTTGTCACGCTCATTTTTTGCCTGAACCATCCTTTCATGGTTCTCCCTTTTAGTTTCCTGATATCTAGGGTCGTTCCATATACTTCTTTCAAGTTCCTCAAAAAATGGGTTGTCTCGGTAATTGTCTGTCCTTACAATATTGTCTTCGGCGCATATACGAATTGCTTTTTGAATAATACTCCATATCGATAGATTTGAATAATCATCCTGTAAGCAAATCGCCTTGACCGAGTCCACAGTAAGCCCAAGCTCGTGTGCCTCATCATCCTGAATGAATCCGATTACGATGGTATTACCATCGCTGTCTTTCTGGTATCTTTTACCAAACCGTAATGACATATATTATATCCTCCTTCAAAAGATATACTTAGATTATAGCACTTTTCTAGCTACTGTTCAAGTTTATAAACTATTCAAAATCTTCTATGGCTTGGCTTAAATTTTTATTTCCATACACTTTTATCCCCTGACTTAATTGTTCAAGATCAATTTCTGATAAATATTTTGTTTGAATTCCTGTTTCCT
Organism: uncultured Clostridium sp.; assembly: GCA_900554635.1. GTDB lineage: Bacteria > Bacillota > Clostridia > TANB77 > CAG-508 > UMGS1781. The sequence continues at coordinate 23,976 of USHY01000001.1, forward strand.
TAACAGTTTCCCTGATTTTTCCTTGTTTGTCCAATTTATATACAATTATCTCCCCTTCAACATCTTTTAAAACATAATGTTCATCACAATAGTCATTTATTTCTTTATATACCACTATTTCATTTGGAGTAAACCTTTGAATTTCCCAGCCTATATATTCAATTCGAAATTCTGATTCTGTTTTATTTACCAATTTATTTGTAATTTTTTGTTCCTCTTGAACTAAATGCTTACAATCATTATAATACTTCTTTTCAATTATTTTAGTATTTGGCGTAGTTTTATTTTCACTACTAGCTGTTTCTTTTATTATTTCTTCGGCTTTTTTTATTACATTCTTGCTTTGTTCATTATTATATTCTGTTTCAAAAGCTATTTTTTCATTAACATTTTTTAGTTTGTGCACATATAACCCTATTATAAAGCTTGCTACCAATGCTAAAATAAGTGCCAAAACAATATATTTTCTCATAATCATCACCTTTTTTAGCATAACCAAATATTACATAATTATACTTTTTAATATTTTTTTGTTTTTACCTTCATTCTTCCAATTTTGTTTACAATTATTGTAATCTCTCCACATAAATCCGTTCTGTAAACCGTACTTCCGTAGCTTTCCAGAGTCTTTAATGTTTCTTCATTTGGATGCCCAAATTTATTATTTTGCCCGACTCCTATTACAGAAATTTTAGGGTTTATTTGTTTAATAAACTCTTCTGTTGAAGAAGTTTTTGAACCATGATGCCCAACTTTTAGTATTGTTGATTTCAAAACTGAACTTTCGTATTTGGAAATTATTTTGTTCTCACTAATCGCTTCAATATCTCCTGTAAATAGCATTGAAAAATTTCCATATTCTAATTTTGCAACAATTGAATTATTATTTAGCGGATTTTCTTTAACAAGTTCTTCTTCCGGCCATAAAATTTTAAATTTAGTTTGTTTATCTATAATTATCTCATCTCCTGCTTTCACTACAACTATTTTAACTTTTCTATTCTTTGCCATTTTAATTATTTTTTGAAATTCATCGCTATTTTCTGCCTGTTTACTTATTATTAATCTTTTTACATTTAAGCTAGATAATATCTCTGTTGCATTTTTACAATGGTCAGAATCGAAGTGAGATAACATCAAATAATCTATTGTTTTAATTTTTCTATCAAGTAAGTATTTAACAACAACATTCTCCTGTTCTCCAGTATCTACCATTATTGTTTTGTTACTAGGTGTTTTTATTAATGTACAATCACCGTTGTCCAACATCTACTAAATGAACTGTAAATTTCTTTGGATAGAAATTTACTGCTGTGCACACCATTGCTGTAACTAAAACCAAGAGAATTACTTTCTTAGTTTTCATATTTCTAGCAATACCCAAAACAACAAAATAATATTCTATAATCAAAATTACGCTAGGGGTAATTGTGTAAATACTTGAAAAAGGAAGTTTTGCTGTGTATTTAGCAATATTTATTAATATTAGAACTAGGATTTTTAATATTTTACTAAGCACAATCCCTACAGGGTGAATTATTATTGTAGAAAGCAGTGTTATATATCCCAAAAAAATAATTCCACCTGCAAGTGGCACAGCTATTATATTTGCTATAAAAAACCAAGGGGTTATAACATTAAACTTAAGTAATGTAATTGGAAGTACCATTATTTGTGCAGATATAGTAATTGAAAGCATTGTTGAAATTTTGTTACACATATATTTATTTAAAATTTTTTCTACTCTTTTGTTTAGAATTACTATTCCTATTGTTCCTAAGTATGAAAGTTGTAATCCTACATCATTTATGGCAAATGGATTTAAAGTAAGAATGATTATTAAGGAAACTGCAATTGAATTCAATGTATCTGATTTTCTATATATAACTTTAGCAAATAGCATTATTATACCCATTATTGATGCTCTTACCACTGATGGGGTAAAACCTGTAATAAACATAAATACAAAAAGCATCAGCATGGTAATTATATTTGATAACCTTTTGGGTGTTTTACTTTTCGCTAAAATATATGTTATTCCAATTACTATATAAGAAACATGTGTACCAGATATTGCTAAAATATGTGAAATGCTTGCTTTGCTAAAGTTACTTGTTATTTCTTCTGAAATATCGCTTTTTTCTCCTATTAATATTCCAGTAACTAGGTTTCCTTCATCTCCTGGCAATAGTTCTAGTGTTGTTTTAATTATTTTGTTTCTTATTGCATTACTGCATTTTAAAAAAATATTTACATTCATATTTTTTAAAATCTGTACTTTTTGAGATTTAATTGAACCATATATTTTCTTTGTTTTTAAGTATTCTTTATAATCAAAGCCTCTAAAATTTCTTGATTCCTCTGGCTTTGAATATGTTCCTTCAATATTAATGTACATACCATATTGTAATTTTGGTGAGCTATTTTTCTTTACATATAATATAAATTTTTTATTCTTGATTTTCACATTATAAGCATAGTAATAATCTGTTTCACTTGCTTCACTAATTACTGTAGCATTTTGATTTAGTTTTTCTGGAATTTTTGTGTAAGATTTTTCGAATCTTTGATTTATGAAATTAAAATATAGATTTGAAATTATTAAAGATATAAATAATATTTGAATAGTCTTTTTTCTTTTCAACAGAAAAAAGAAAGTTTTTCGTTTATTTTTAATAAATTGAAATAGTAAAATTAATAAAACAATAGCTATTGTAGCCACACCCCATTTGGGGTATAGCCCAGCTATTATTCCAGCTACCATTCCAATAACTATGGTAATTGCTGGGCGCTTAATATTTATCACCTTCTATTTTGTTGCTAAATTTTTATAGATATATCCTTCATATATAGTTCCATCAATGCCTGTATATGTTATTTTATACCAATCTTCTGTTTCTGCTGTTATTGTAAAAGATGTATCTTTTGTTAATGTAGTTACAATCTCAGAACTTGTTGATGCCTGTTTTCTAATGTTTGCATAATCTACTGCTACAAATCCTTTTTGATTATCAACTGCAGTTTCTCCCATTCCAGAATTATCTCTTACTTCTGGTGTTGTAGGTGTTTCAGGCTCAGTAACAGTAGGTGTTGTAGGTTCTTCTGGTTTTTCTTCTGGAACTTGAGTATTTGGTTCTTCCGTATTTGGTTTTTCCTCTGTTTCTCCTGCTACATTGCTTGGCTGTTGTTCCCCGCCTTTAATTCCATAGGTTCTAACCCATCCTTGAATATCACCTGCCATAATATATGTCCAATTAGTAATTTCTTTTACCACTGTAAACTCAGTACTAGAATCAATTTCTGCAATAACACTTGAAGAAATTACAGGAATCATATACACTTTAAGTTTTCCATTCACCTTAACTCCGCTCATTCTCTGCAGGTTTTGTTTCATCTGGCACCTCTGGTTTTTCTGGCTTCTGAATTTCAGGAACATTCACAACATACTCCTTAAACAAATACCCCTCTTGTCCATTCATCCTAACCTTATACCATTCACCACTTTCCTCAACCACTTCAACCTCAGTCTTATCTGGAACAGTAGCCAAAGGAGCCCCAGTCTTACTTGCCTCACTCCTCAAAACTAAACCACTTGGAGCATTTACTGTTCCCGTTACTGCAACTACAGCAGGACCAAAAACTAAAGTTATCACTAATATTAATAAAGAAATTGTTCCAAATCTTCTCATAACAAAATCTCCCCTTTTATGGGGAGATTATATAATTTTCTACAAGATTTGTCAAGTATTTCTAAATTGTCAAATTTATGGAAAATTTTAGGTCTTTTTCTCATTTCTTTCTATATAATCATCTATCATCATTTTAATTACTGCAATTACAGGCACTCCTAGGAACATTCCTAGTACTCCAAAGTAGGCTCCTCCTACTGTTATTGAGAAGATGATTAGAATTTTGCTTATTTCTAGGGCATCTTTTAGTATTTTTGGATTTATTATGTTGGCATCTATTTGTTGTAGTACTATTAGTACAATTGCTACCCATATTGCTTGTGTAAATCCACCTGTGAAGATTGTTATTAGACAAGCTACCATTACTGCTATTATAGCTCCAAAATATGGAATTAAGTTAAATAGTCCAATTAAGAATCCAAGTAGCAATGAGTATTTCACTCCCATTATTGATAATGCTATTGACATTACAATTGCAACTACTATTGCATCTAACACTTGACCTGATATATATTTAAAAAATATCTCATTTCCTTTTTCAAAGTATCTATTTATTGTTGCACATTTCTTCTCACTAAATATACTACTATTTAATCTTTTTATAAATTTAATTATTTCTGTTCTCTCTAATAATATATATATTGAAACCACTGTTGTTACAAATATGCTAAATATACCACTTGCTATGCCTATTACCTTTTCTAGGTACATAGTTAAATTATCAAGATCTAAAATTTTAGCTATATCTATTTGTTGTAATTTTGCTATAGCATTTTGTACAATATCATTTCTAAGGAAATTGTCTTCTGGTAATTCATTTATGTATGTTATAGCATTTTCATAATATCCTGGCAAATGTGCTGCTAAATCAATTATACTATCAGATAGCATTGGTATTAATATTTTCATTAATAATGCAACAATTAAAACAACTAATATGTATGTTGTTGCAACTGCTAAACCTCTTGCTTTTTTCTTTAACTTTTTATTTTTACTATATATCTTTTCTATTTTCCTACTAGGAATATAAAGTAAATATGCAAGTAAAATTGCCATTAAGAATGGTTTTATTACCTTTATTAGACCACTTACCCATTCTCCAATTCCTGTAAAATTATCTAGTACTTTATATACAATTACTATTGTAACGCACAATGTGAACCAATAAAACCATTTTGTACCGCTTCTAAAATTTTTCATTCCAATCCTCCAATTTCCAATCCAATAGGGCAATGATCACTGCCAAGGACTTTATCAAATATATAAGCCTCTTGAATTTGTTTCTTTATTCTATTTGATGTTAAAAAATAATCAATTCTCCAACCCACATTTTTCTCCCTTGCATGGCCCATATATGACCACCAAGTATAAGCATTTTCTTTTGCTGGATATAGGTATCTGAAAGTATCAGTAAATCCTGTTTCAAGGAGCTTTGTCATTTTTTCTCTTTCCTCATCTGTGAACCCTGCATTTTTTCTATTTGTTTTTGGATTTTTTAAATCTATTTCATTATGTGCAACATTTAAGTCTCCACATACTATTATTGGCTTTTTTTCATCTAAATCCTTTAAATATTTCTTAAACTCTTCTTCCCATACCATTCTGTAATCTAGTCTTGCTAGTTCACGGCCTGAATTTGGAGTATAACAATTTATTAAGTAGAATTTTTCAAATTCCAGGGTAATTACTCTTCCTTCCCTATCATGTTCTTCTATTCCTATTCCATAAGTTACTTTTTGTGGTTTACTTTTTGAAAATATTGCTGTTCCTGAATAGCCCTTTCTTATTGCATAATTGAAATATTGATTATATTCATCTAGTTTAAGTTCTATTTGCCCTTCTTGCATTTTAGTTTCTTGAATGCAAAATACATCTGCATTAACTTGGCTAAAAAATTCTGTAAAACCTTTTTTATATACTGCTCGCAAGCCATTTACATTCCATGATATTATTTTCATCTAAACTTTCTCCTCTTTATATATTCCTAGTTTTGTTAATATTTTATATAATTTGGTTCCAAATGGAATCATATACATATCTTCTTTATTTAATGTTTTGGTTGCAATTATCATTATTGCATATGTTATTATTCCAACGAATATTGCAATAATTGTTGCTTTTGAATTGCCTATTACATTAATTAAAGTCTTGTGTATTAAATATGCTGCAATTCCCATTGTTCCCGCTGAAAATAGTGGTTTGAATATGTGCTTTGAAAATTTAATGTCTAGTTTGATATATTTGCTTAGATACCAACTGCAAATTATAAAGTTTATTCCCTGACATACTGTTGAGCTTATCGGTGAACCTAATATGTTTATTTTGGGATTACTTACTAGAATTATATTTAAAATTGTTTTTACACCTGCTCCTATTGCTAATGCTATTGCTGGTATATGCGTTTTTCCTAAGCCATATAAGCCTCCATTTATTACATAGCTTAAGGCTACAAATATCATTGATATTGATGTTATTTGAAGTATTGTTGCTCCTTCATATGAGTTTGGATATATTGTTTTTAGTATAGGTTCTGCAAGTGTCATTAAGCCTACAGCACATGGTGCTATTATTATTATACTTAAGAAAAATGAGAATGATAGCCTTTTTATTGCTGTTTCTTTATCTTTTTTTGCAAGTGATGCTGCTATTGCTGGAACAAGTGCTGTGCAAAATGCTGCATTTATTGCAAGTGGAAGTCTTATTATTGTTTCTATTTTAGATACCATTCCAGATAGTTGCATTGCCTTTGCTTCTAAGGCATCTTTTCCACCTTCCAGTGCTCCTTGAAAAGCTTTTTGAATACAATTACTTACTGTTAATGTGTCTATTGTTCCATTTAGTTCTGCAACTAGAGACCCTATTGTCATAGGTATTGATACTGCAAAAATTATTTTTAGAATTTGCTTTGTTGTTTTTGTTTCCATTTGAACTGTTTGATTTTTACAGTCTTCTAATATTTCTGGTTTTTGCTTTTTGTAGAATATTATTATGTATATAAATGCTATTATAATTGCAATTGTACTAGATAAATTTCCTGCTGCTGCCATTATTGCTGTGTCTTTACCTATTGTACTATATACAAATAAAATAGTTAGTACACAATTTAAAAACTGCTCTAAAGTTTGTGTAACACTAGTTGGTTTCATTGTTCCAAGTCCTGCAAAATACCCTCTTAAAACCGCACCTGCTGCAACAAACATAATTGCAGGTGCAAGCACCATAAGTGTGTACTTTACTCCCTCAACATTAATTACATTTTTTGCAATAAAATCCGCACCAAAAAACAAACCTAAAGACATTACAATTCCTATTGTTGTAAATGTTTTTAAAGCAGTTTTGAAAATTTTATGAGCACCTTTATGGTCTCCTATTGCAACTCTTTCTGAAACTAGCTTTGAAATTACAGTTGGAATCCCAACTGATGAGAGTGTTAAAAGTAATGAATAAATCTGATAACCAGTTGAGTAATACCCATTACCTGTGTCTCCAAAACCTTCAATATTTATAATTACCAATCTATATAAAAAGCCAAGTATCTTTATTGCAACTTGAGCCACCATTAGCATAAGTACATTCTTCATAAAAGATGTCTGCTTTTTCTTCTTAACTTCTTCCATTAGCTACCTCGTTTTTTTCTTTTATTTATATCATAAATTGAGAGATTTTACAAGCTTTTAAAGCTCTGTCATTACTCTGTCATTACTCTGTCATTTTGTATTTTTTGTTTGGTGATTTTTCATTATCATTGGTGGTCTCAATTTTTTCATTTATAAGAAATTTTCTTAATATTCTTCTAACTGTACTATCAGATAATTTGGTTTGTTCTATAATATCTTTTGCTCCAATAATAACATTTCTTTTTATACATTCCAAAACTTTAGATTCACTTTCTGAGAGCAGTAAATAAGATTTATCTTTCATTTCTTTGGAATTCATCATTTCATCTATAGTTTCACTTATTATTTTTAACATAAATTCTATAAATTCATTTGATTTTCCAACATTATTACAATTTTGAATAGCAGTATAATATTCTTCTTGATTTTTCTTTATCATACTTTCAATAGGTAAATATGTAAATGCTTTTTCCCAATGTGATAAGATTGCTGTTTGCCATAATCTTGCTGTTCTTCCATTTCCATCGTGGAAAGGATGTATAAAAACAAATTCGTAATGGAATATACAAGAAAGTATTAATGGATTTACAGTTTCTTTAGATTTTCTCATCCAATCAAATAATTGATTCATTAAAGGATTTACCATATTCTCTGGTGGAGCTACAAATATTATTCTCTCGCCATCACGAACACATTCTCCATGATTTCTAAATTTACCTGCATCTTTTTCAATTAAAAAAGTTAATGTTTTGTGTATTTTCTTCAAATCTTCTACAGAATAAGGATTTATTTTATCAATTTGTTCATATGCTTCATAAGCATTTTTTACTTCTTGTATATCTTTTTGTTCTCCTATTACTGGTTTTCCATTAATAACATCTTCTACTTGAAATAGTGATAACTGGTTGTTTTCTATTGCTAAAGATGAGTGTATTGACTTAATTCTTGTTTTTCTTCTCAATTCCGGATATCTATTTAAACTTTCAAAATAATTTGCTTCTCCAACTTTTTTCATAATTTCTGAAACATAGTTTAACATTTTATCAGTAATAGTATATGGTGGATAATTGTTTTCCATCTTTAACCTCCAAATAATTTTAATTCCTAGTTCTCTGGTAATTTTTCAATTTATTTATATTATATATTTTTTAAAAAATAATGTCAATAGTTGGTAACTGCCCAATATTGGAGTGAGTGCCATATTTTTATGTTAATTATAAGTACTATTTAAACTCTGTCATTACTCTGTCATTTTATATTATTTTCCATCTCTCCTATTTAGTGTGGTTTAATTTTATCTTAATAATCATTGCATTAATTTACATATTTTTTCCTTGAAATTCAAACAGTTCATATTTTTGTCCTTTCTTTGGCTTTTTAGCAATTATATATGTAAAAAAAATAAAAGTCAAGAACATTTTCAAAACTTCTATTTTTTATTGGAGCCGCTAGTCAGATTTGAACTGACGACCTACTGATTACAAGTCAGTTGCTCTACCAGCTGAGCTACAGCGGCATATATTTAATTGGTGACCCCGACGGGAATCGAACCCATGTCTCCGCCGTGAAAGGGCGATGTCTTAACCGCTTGACCACGGGGCCTTTTAAAATCTTTCTAGGATTTAAGTTTCAGCTTAAATCCTAGTCTGGTGAGCCATCGCGGACTCGAACCGCGGACAACTTGATTAAAAGTCAAGTGCTCTACCACCTGAGCTAATAGCCCATAATTCTTTCGAATTATAGAAGCAGTCGCTTATGAACAACTGCTTATCTATAATACAACATTTTTTTACATCTGTCAATACTTTTTTTGAATTTTTTTAATTTTTTCTAAATTTTATTTTTTGCTGCTTTTATTAGTCCTACAAATAGTGGTTGTGGTCTGTTTGGTCTTGACTTAAATTCTGGGTGGAATTGTCCTGCTATAAAGTATGGGTGTGTATTTAATTCTACCATTTCCACAAGTTTTCCATCTGGTGATGTTCCTGAGCATATTAATCCTGCTGTTTCCATTGCTTCTTTATATTTATTGTTGTATTCATATCTATGTCTATGTCTTTCTGTTATTTCTTCTTTTCCATATAGTTTTTGTGCTTTGCTACCATTTTTTAAAACACATGGATAGCTTCCTAGTCTCATTGTTCCACCTTTATTATTTATGTTTTTTTGTTCATCCATTATATGTATTACTTGATTTTTGCTTTCTGGTGCAAATTCTTCTGAGTTTGCATCTTTTAAGTTTAGCACATTTCTCGCAAATTCTACTACTGCCATTTGCATTCCTAAGCAGATTCCTAAAAATGGTATATTATTTTCTCTTGCATATTTTATAGCTTCTATCATACCCTCAATTCCTCTATTACCAAATCCACCTGGCACTAGAATCGCATGATATGGTTTCAATATTTTTTCTGCATTTTGACTTGTTATTTCTTCTGAATCCACATAATCTATTTCAACTTTTACATTGTTTTCAAAACCTGCATGTCTTAAACTTTCTGCAACAGATAAATATGAATCTTCTAATTTTACATATTTTCCAACTATTGCAACTTTTACTGTTTTATTTTCGACATTTCTAATTTTTTCAACTAGTGCTTCCCATTCTTTATTGTTTGGTTCTTGTTTATCAAGCTTTAAATGCTTGCATACTTCTTTTGTTAGTCCCTCTTCTTCAAGCATTAGTGGTACTGCATATAGATTGTCTACTGTTTTATTTTGTATTACGCTTTCTGGTCTTACATTGCAATATAGGGCTATTTTATTTTTCATATTTTCCTCTATTGGCAATTCTGACCTACATACTAGTATATCTGGTTTTATTCCAAGTGATTGAAGTTCTTTTACTGAGTGTTGAGTTGGTTTTGACTTTAATTCATTTGAACCTGCTATATATGGTAATAAAGTTACATGTATATACAAAACATCTTCTGGTCCTTTTTCTATTCCAACTTGTCTTATAGCTTCTATAAATGAAAGTCCTTCTATATCTCCTATTGTTCCACCTATTTCTGTTATTACAATGTCAATATCCTCATTTTCAAATTTATATATTCTTTCTTTTATTTCATTTGTAATATGTGGAATTACTTGAACTGTTTTGCCTAAATATTCTCCTCTTCTTTCTTTTTCAATTACTGTTGAATAAATTTTTCCAGTTGTTACACTTGAATTTTTTGTTAAGTTTTCATCTATAAATCTTTCATAATGCCCTAAATCTAAGTCTGTTTCAGCTCCATCATCTGTTACAAAAACCTCTCCATGTTCAATTGGGCTCATTGTGCCTGGATCTATATTTATATATGGGTCCATTTTTTGAATGGTAACCTTATATCCTCTGTTTTTTAATAGTCTACCAAGTGATGCCGCAGTTATTCCTTTTCCTAGTCCAGATACTACTCCTCCTGTAACAAATATGTATTTTGTGTTCATCCTTTATTCCTCCTCTTTTTTCAAAACAAAAATAGACTTAAAAAATTTTCCTTTTAGGGGTTTTTTTTAAATCTATTACTTAACTATAATAACATTTTTATTTTCATTTGGCAATAGTTTTCCTGAAATTTTTATAAAAACCTTAAAGGAGCCCCATAAAAGAGCTCCTTTGGAGGTTACAGATCAATCACCTTTGCGTATTTTTCAAAGAATTTGTGCATTTCTAAGTTAAATGGTGTCATATCTTTTTTGTCTCTCTCGATGATTACATCAGCAAAACCTTTGTCTCTGCTTCCAGCTACTAGGTTTCTATAGCATTCACTATCTGCAGATAAATAGTCTGCCTGTTTTACTAGGTCGTGAAATGGCATGTTTTCGGCTTCTTCTAGCATTACCTTTTTTAGTTCTTTGCTAAGAAAATCTGGAATTTTAGAATATACATGCTTCTCGATTTGTTCCATCTCGTACTGCTCGGTAGCATATCTGAATCCGGGTATAGCATCCTTAATGGTAGATGGAATATCCTTTGTCCAAACTTCTGCAATATCATGGTATATTCCCATGAAGAACATGCGACTTGCATATTTTTCATCAAAATTTGTTTGATTTAATGCCATGAAGTATGCAAATATAGCAGTGTCGAACAGATGACCTAATACAGAACATTCAATATTGTAGCTAAAGACTGCCCATCGAGTCTGATTTCTTAGTCTCGAAATGGTCTGAAAAATTTTGAAGTATTCAGACTCTGTATTCGAAAATTCACTTACGCCAGGAATGTCTTCAAAAGCATCTAAGTTACGCTCAATATCTTGCAGTTTCTTCGAAATTCCCTGTGTTTGGTGTTCAAGAAGTTCAACATAAGTTGCAATTTTGGTTGCAGCTCTGTACAGTCTTACTTCATATTCACCAATTCCTTCAGAGAGAAAAGAGGCAAAATCGTAATCGGTTTTTTCGATAATGATTTTGTTGGCAATCCTATCAAATTCCCTTTTGTTGATTCCGCTCGTTCTGCAGATTTCATCGATTTTATGCTCAGGTGTATCAAAATATACATATACCTTAGCATATGCTCTTCCAAGAGCTATTCGAGGAAAATCTTCATACCTGATGCTTTTTCCCTCATGCTCAGCAAATTTCGCAAGTAGATAAACAATAACACAATTCAGTGCCTGCTTAGCCAACTCGTTATACTTGCCTTGAGAAGTGATTTCTGTCCACCGACGCAGGTTATTTAGTCTAATAATGACTTCGTTTGTAGACATTCCCTGGTTCAGTGTGATGTGATCCATAGCCATAGACATATTCCTCCTTGAAAATTATTTGTCTCATGTAAAAGCCTGGTGTCGCGCAAGAAAGGCCTTATATATGAATACTTTTATATTGTACCACAATTTTATGTTAATTTCAATTTATAAAAAAAAAAACGAGTCTAATCATTAGACTCAATTTTTTAGTCTTTATTTATTTTTTCTAATAGGTCATCTACATCTATTCCATGAACTTCGCAAGCTTCTTCTAGTGTTTCTGCTTGTGATGCTGGACAACCTAAGCAATGCATACCTGCTTGTAGCAAAATTTCTGCTTTTTCTGGTGCTATTTCTAGTAATTCACCTATTTTAGTTGTTCTTTCTATCATTTTCTCTCCCCCTTTATGTTTTTTACCAATTCAGACTTATTTTAACATAATTTTTCCAAAAAGTATAGACAATTTTAAAAAATTGTAGTAAAATGATTAAAATTTTAAGAAAGGTGGTGTTATTATAAAATATTAATTCATTTATTTTTTGCATCTTTTATTATTAATCTTTTTATAACTTTTTATTCTGTCTATTCATTTTTTGAAATGAGTATTTTTCACGGATTACAAGGTTCTAAATTAAAATTCAAAAAATTATTGTAAAAGGAGAGTCATTTGAAAATCATGTTATTTTTATTGCAATTTGTATTTTGCATTTGTTTAACATTGTCTTTAGCTATTCCTGTTGTTATATTTTTTAAGCCAATATTAGAGGCACCATCTTTAATTATTCCATATGCAATTTATCCATTTGATATATGTAAATCTGCCCCTATAGCTTGGAAATACATGAAATACACATACTGCGCAACTTGCTTTTATGTTTGTTTTATAGTTTCCAAAGCAATTTTTGTAAATGTATTTAAAACTAAAATTGCTACAAGGAAAAAAAGTTCAAATCCATTTAAACAGGAAAAAGGATTTAATTTATACTTAGGGAAAACAGGAAACAAGGTACCAGTGTACTTGCCAGAAAACAGCTTATATCAAAATATACTAATTACAGGTACTATTCGGAACTGGAAAAACAAGTTCTAGCATGTACCCATTTGTTAAACAATTTATTTCTTATTCTGGTGATTTCAATTTTGGTATGCTTATTTTAGATGTAAAAGGGAATTTTTATAAACAGGTAAAACATTATGCTGAACTTTTTAATAGAATAGATGATTTATATGTAATTGAACTAGGAGGTAAAATAAAATATAATCCTTTGGATAAGCAAAATTTAAAACCATCTGTTCTTGCTAATAGATTAAAAACTATTTTAACACTCTTTTCTCCAAATAACCCTGAATCTTATTGGATTGATAAAGCTGAAGAGGTTTTAACTGAAGCAATAAAACTTTGCAGACTTTATAACAATGGATATGTAACATTTATTGAACTTCACAAATTAGTTAACTCTCCCGATTACTATTGTGAAAAAGTTGAACACATGCGCCAATTATTTAGATCTGGAACACTATCAGCTTCACAAATATATGACTTACATTCAGCAATCACTTTTTTTGAAAATGAATATAAAACATTAGATTCACGAGTGTTATCTATTTTAAAATCTGAAATCTCAAGAATGACAAATATTTTTGTTTCTGATTATGATATCCAAAATACATTTTGCCCAAATAAAAATGATATTAATTTTACTGGTTTTGAAGATGTTATTAACAATGGAAAAATTGTTGTTTTAAATATGAATATTGCCATGTATAAAAATCTATCTAAACTTATTGCAGCCTATTTGAAATTGGATTTTCAAACAGAAATCTTATCTCAACTTTCAAAAGGAGATGCTAAACCGGTAGTTTTTATGTGTGATGAATTTCATGAATATGTTACAACAACAGATAGTGAATTTTTTGCACAAAGCAGAGAAGCAAAATGTATTAATATTGTTGCAACTCAAAGTTATACTTCACTGCTAAATACTCTAAAAGACCAATATAGCACAAAAGCAATTATTCAAAACCTAGTAAATAAACTATGGTATAGAACTGATGATACTTTTACAATAGAAGATGCACAAAAACAAATTGGTAAAGAAGATAAAACAAAAATCTCTAAAAGTATATCTGAAAATGCCCAAGAAACAAATTATAATTATATAACAAATTCTTTAAATTCTCGTAATTCAGGTGTTTCAGAAAGTATTACAACACACATAAACACAGATTTTGTATATGATACAAACTTTTTTACCAGAGAATTGGAAACTTTTTCTTGCCTTTCTTTTCTTTCCAATGGAAGCAAAATTTTGCCTCCAACAAAAATTAAAATGCAACCATATTTTATGGATTCCAAGCCTAAAAAGAAAGGTAAAAAATTAAAAATTATATAAGGGGGACCTATGAAAAAACTTTATTATACTATTTATACATTATTTTTAGCCTATGTATTTTTAAACTGTTTTTGCACATTTAGTTATGGTGCATACCCAAAGCTTGTAACTACAATTACTAGTGCTTTTCAAACAATAGAATCTTGGCTACTAAAAATTGCTACACCTGCAGCAGCTGTAGCTGTTGGAACTGGTGTGTTTATGAAAAAATTTAGCTTTGGCGATGAGGAAAGGATTAGAACTGGAAAAAAAGTTATTAGGAGCAGTTTATTCTCATATGCCTTTATTCTATGTATTGATTTAATTTTATCTGCTATTAAGCTACTTGTTACAAAAAGCGAAGAGGGGTGATTTTAATTACACAATCCACTTTGACTAACTTATTAATATATATAATAAACAATATATTTTCAAATCTATTCTCCTCAATTAATAGCAATATAACCAATTTTTTAGATAAATTGGTTTTTGTAACTCCAGACATCACAAGCGATTTAATGCAAATTATTGGAACAAATAGTCATTCCGGAGTAATATTAATATGCAATTCTTTAGTTTATGGGTTTTTACTTTACTACGCTTTTTCCTATTTACTATCCCACTTAACATTTTCACAAGTAGAAAGGCCCACGCAATTCATTTTCAAATTATTACTTTGTGTAATTGCTCTAAATGCTAGCTATTTTTTGTGTTCGTTTTTGATTTTAATTTGCTCATACACTTCAAGTATGATTCAGGACATTGGTAACTACTATTTTAATTACGAAATTTCATTCTCAAGCTTTTTAAGTAATATCATTCCAGCAGAATATTTCTCATCTAATTCATTTAATCTATTTAGCTTTGACCGGAATTCTCAAAAGCTCAATATCTTTTGGATTCTTAAGTTTAAGCATTTCATATGCAATTAGATACATCCTAATAAAAGTTTTAGTAATAATTTCGCCTTTTGCAATATTATCATTATCAAGCACAAGAACTAGTTCTTTTTTCAAAACATGGCTTAAAAGTTTTTTATCCCTACTTTTCTTGCAAGTATTCATTTCTGCAATTCTTCTTATTTGTTTTGTTATTAGCAAAAGTGAAAATTCATTTTTACCAAATCAAATTATGTATCTTGGTATGATTTATACTCTTTTTAAGGCTAATACTTTTGTGAAAGAATTCATTGGTGGATTTTCAACTGATGTTTCATTAAACACGACTGGTTTTACTAATTTTTTTAAGGGAGGTGTGTTTAAATAAAATTTATTATTCCTCAAAATTATAATTTTAAAAGTAAGTTATTTGGATTTATGGACTATTCAACAGCTATTTTGAATGTTATCTGGGCTTTAGCCATATTAGGTATTGACTATATTTTGCCCTTCTCAATCAATTTTAAAATTGGATTTTTCATTATACTATATTTTCCATTGCTTCTCTTTAGTATAATTGGATTTAATAATGAAAACATAATCTATGTGCTATCTTATTTAATTAAATATGTTAAAAATCGAACAATTTATTTTTATGGAAAAGATTGACAAATTGTAGTTTTCATTATAGAATTATAGATGTTAAATTTAATTTTAAAAGGAGTTTTTTTATGTGGGGAGATATTTCCGTAGCATTTCTTTTAGCATTTATATCTGCTTATGTTATTACACCATATACAATAAGATTTGCAAGAAAAATTGGAGCTTTAGATATTCCCAAGGAGACAAGAAAAATACATAAAAAGCCGATGCCTAGACTTGGTGGTTTAGCTGTTATAATAGGTTTTACCATTTCAGTTATTTACTTATTAACAGTTATGTCTATTGAAAAAACCATTAATCTATTTGGTGAAGATGCTTATTATTTTAAGCTTATTGGATATTTTCTTGGAATGAGTATTTTAAGTGCCTTTTGCTTTATTGATGACTTAAAAGGAATTCACCCTTTAGTTAAACTATCTGGGCAATTAATCGCTGCAATAGTTGTAACCCTTTGTGGTATTCAAATTGATACTATTACTGTTCCTTTCCTTAATACTTTTGTTGCAGAGGATATGGTTGCAAAGGTTATAACTGTTATATGGATTGTTGGTATAACAAATGCAATTAATTTAATTGATGGTTTAGACCGGTTTATCAAGTGGTGTTTCTCTTATCTCTTGTTTATCTTTAGTAATAATATTTGCACTTAATGATTCTCCACTAATTGCTATATTGCTTGTTACAGCCCTTGCAGGTAGCATACTTGGATTTTTACCTTACAACTTTAATCCTGCAAAAACTTTTCTTGGAGATACTGGTTCAAACTTTTTAGGTTATACCTTATCAATCATCTCCATTATGGGTATGGCTAAAACATATACAGCAATTGTTCTTGTAGCACCCTTACTTGTTTTTGCTCTTCCTCTTTTAGATACTACACTTGCAATTTTTAGAAGAATGATAAAAACAAAATCTATCAAAGGAGTATTCAAAGCAGACAAGGAGCATTTACACCATAAATTAATGAAACATGGTTATTCACAAAAACAAGCAGTTTTAATTTTATATGGTCTTAGTGCTACATTTGGAATTTTCGCTATAATTTTATTAGATAGTGGAATTTGGAAAGCTTTATCTTTTGCATTAATGGTTGTGGCCATTGTAGCAATAGGTTATAAGGATATACTAAGAATTAGAAATGATAATGATGATAATTTAAAAAATCAAAAAGATAAGCAGAACTAATATGTTCTGCTTAATTTTATTTAATATTAATTGTTTTATCTATTACATATTGTGGTCTATTTTTTGTTTCATCATATATTCTTCCTATGTATTCTGAAAGTACCCAAATGGATAATAATTGTACTCCTGCAAAAAATGTTATTGAAACCATTATTGATGTCCAGCCTGGTGCTAAATTATTCCATTCAAATGCAAATGAAAGAATTGAGTATATTAGAATTATAAATGATATAATTATTGAGATAATTCCTAATCCTCCTAGAATTTTTAATGGTTTTGTTGAAAAGCCTATAATTCCATCTGCTGCTAGTTTAAGCATCTTTTTTAGAGGATATTTTGTTTTTCCTGCAAACCTTTCTTTTCTTTCATATTCAAAAGCATATTGTTTATATCCAACCCAGCTAAATAATCCTCTTAAAAATTTATTGTGCTCTGGTAGAGAATTTATTGTGTCTACAACTTTTCTATCTACTAATCTAAAATCTCCTGTATTTTTTGGAATTTCTACATCAGATAGTGCATTTAGTGTTTGATAAAACATCTTGGCAGTAAACAGCTTAAATGCAGATTCTCCTTCTCTTGTTTTCCTTTGTCCATATATTACTTCATTTCCCTCTTCCCATAACTTTAACATCTCTGGTAATAATTCTGGTGGGTCTTGAAGGTCTGCATCTATTATTAATATTGCATCACCTGTAACATATTTTAGTCCTGCTGTTACTGCTGCTTGGTGTCCAAAATTTCTTGCAAATGAAATTACTTTAACATTTTTGTTTTCACTTGCTATATTGCTTAGTATTTCTAATGTTTTATCTTTGCTACCATCATTTACAAATATAATTTCATTTTCATAATTTTCAAGATTAGATAATACACCTTCTAGTCTTTTATAACATTCAAGTGCAACTTCCTCCTCATAATACATTGGTACTACTACTGATATTTTCTTCATTTTTTCCCTCACTTTCTGGTATTATTTTTTTCATTTCATAATAATCTGACCCTAGTATAAATCTATTATACCATACTGAATTTTTACTAATTTCACTGCAAAAATTATCAAGACCTAAGCTTTCTGCAAGTGTTGGTACTCCTGAATAAAGATTTGTACCTAATCCCAAACGTTCTCCTTCTATTTTAACTCCTAAGCTTGCAAGTATTGTTGGGTACATATCCATTGTTGTAAAAGTTCTGTTTTTGTTATTTGTAGCTTGTGGAATTCCATTTATTATACAGTTATAAATTGTTCTTGTATAATTTGCATCTTTTATTTTTTCTTCATAAAATTCTGCTTGCATTCCTAGGTGATCTCCTAGTATTACTATTGTTGTGTTTTCATAAAACTCTTGTGTTTTTGCCCAATTTATAAATTCATTTATTGATTTTGAAGAATATGCATATACATTTTCGTATTGTGAATCATATTTTAATTCTACATTTGGGCTTAGATATCCATCTGGGAAATGTGTATCTGCTGTAACCATTACATAATTGAAAGGTTGTCCTTGTGAGTATAGATTTGTTATTTCTTCTTTTGACCATTCAAATAATTTGTCATCTTCAAATCCCCACCAAGTTATATCATTAACTTCCATTTTACCTTGTTCTATCGCATATGTTACATCAAATATTTTGTAACCACCATTTGTTTCTAAGTATTGCCTTCTTCCACCAAATGTGGCATCAGAGCCTAGCATTATTTCCAAATTATATCCTTGCTCTCCTAATACCTCGCCTAAAGCGTATGTACCTTCTAAGTATTTACCATTACCTGTATATGTATTTTTATTTATTAATATGTCACCTGTTTTTAATGGAATTCACGAAGTCATTGCAACTATTCCTGCAACAGAATAATTTGTTCCATATGTTTGGTGTGCTCCACCTAAGAAATCTGTATTTGAAAAATTCACATTTTCAATAGCTAATTCTTCAAGCTCAGGAATTATCGAATTTTCCCACATTCCACCATTATCTTTACTTAGTAAAGTATTCTCCATACTTTCTGATACTATTAGAATTAAGTTTCGTTTTTGCTCTGGAAATGTTATGTTTATGTTTTTTCCATCAACATAATAATCTTCAAAAATTTTTGTTGATAAGATTTTATTTTTTAGGTATATATTAATTTTCAAACAAAATACTGCTACTATTAATGCAACAAGTGTAACTACTATTAGATATTTTTTTCTATGATATGCCGTTATTTTTATTGGAAAAATTTGAATTTTTTTGTCTTTTCCTTTAAATTTGTATGTACAATATCTTTTAATTTCAACATCTCGTATTGTAAAGATATATAAGAGCATGCTTAGTACTCCAACAGGCACTATACATACTGCAATTACACTGTTTATTACTGTTGGAGCTGCTGTTTCTACTCCATTTAGTGCATAATATAATACCTGGTCAAAGTCTTGTTCTGGATATTCTTTGGCATAGTAAATTGAACCTATAATAATTACTGAAGCTAATAGTAATATAAGAAATGTCAGAACATTTTTTATTTTTTTCTCCATCTGTTTTCCCTTCTAGTTATTCATATATTTTTCTATAATTGCATCTGCTATTCTTTTACTTGCTTTTCCATCTCCATATGGGTTTGAAGCACTACTCATTTTCTCATATATTTCTACATTTGTCAATAATTCTTTTGTTAGGGTGTATATTGTCTGCTCATTTGTTCCTGCAAGTTTTAATGTTCCTGCTTTTATTCCTTCCGGTCTCTCTGTTGTATCTCTTAGTACTAATACTGGTTTACCAAGGCTTGGTGCTTCTTCTTGTATTCCTCCACTGTCTGTTAATATTAGATATGACCTATTAATGAAATTATGAAAGTCTATTACTTCTAATGGTTCTATTAATTTAACTTTTCTGTCATTCCCCAAAATTTCATCTGCTACCATTCTTACTTTTGGGTTAAGATGTACTGGGTATATTACTTTTACATCATCAAATTCATCTACTATTCTCTTTATTGCTTTAAACATATGCCTCATTGGTTCTCCTAGGTTTTCTCTTCTATGTGCTGTTAATAAAATCAATCTATCATTTCCTAACCAATCGAAAATTGGATTTGTGTATTCTTTATTAACTGTTGTTTTAAGTGCATCTATTGCTGTATTTCCAGTTACATATATTGTTTCTGGCTTTTTTCCTTCTTTTAATAGACTATTTTTGCTGTTTTCTGTTGGTGCAAAGTGCATATCTGCCATTACTCCAACCATTTGTCTATTCATCTCTTCTGGATATGGTGAATATTTGTTCCAAGTTCTAAGACCTGCTTCCACATGCCCAATATCAACTTGATTATAAAAAGCAGCTAATGCTCCTGCAAAAGTAGTTGTAGTATCTCCATGAACCAAAACTATATCTGGATGAACTTCTCTTATTACCTCTTCTACACCCTTTAAAGCTCTTGATGTTATATCACTTAATGTTTGGCCTGGTTTCATGATATTTAAGTCAAAGTCTGGTTTGATTTCAAATGTTTCTAAAACTTGGTCAAGCATTTGCCTATGTTGTGCTGTTACACAAACTATACATTCAATTTCTTTTCTGGCTTTTAGTTCTTTTACTAATGGTGCCATTTTTATAGCTTCTGGTCTTGTTCCAAATATTGTCATAACTTTAATCATGTTTATTCCTCTTTTCTTTGTTTATTCTCATTAAATATTTTATGTTGCTGTTTATAAATCTTTTTATTCTTTTTGGTTCTCTTACAATTCTATATAACCATTCTAGTTTTAGCTTGATAAAAATTTGTGGTGCTCTTCTCTTTGTTCCGCTAAGTACATCAAAAGTTCCCCCAACTCCTACAAAAATTCCTTTTGAGAATTGTTTTAAATGCTCAAATATTAAGATTTCTTGCATTGGTATTCCTAAAGCAACTAATATTATATCCGGATTTAGTTTTGCAATTTTTCTAAAAGTTGATTCTTTATCTTGAACATATCCATCTGTTGTGCCCAAAATTTGAACATCTTTATATTCAGTTTTTATTCTTTGAACAAGTTTTTCTAATACTTCTGGTTTTGCTCCTAGTAAGTAGATAGTTTTTTTATGAGTATTTGCATATTGAAGAAGTGCTGTTGATAGTTCAACTCCTGGTATAGTTTCGCAAATATTGTATCCTAACATTTTTGCACCTTTTAGTATGCCTATTCCATCTGCTATTACTGTACTTTCGCTACTTAAATATGCTTCTTTCATTTTGGTATTTTCTTCAGCTTTCATTACTGTTTCTGGGTTTGCAGTTATTATAAACATTTTTTTATCTTGTTTTAAATTTTCTTCTACTATTTTGTAAAATTCCTGTTTTGTGCCCTTATATATTTTATCAAAATATTCTTTCATTTTCTACCTCTATGATTTTCTTATTTTACTTCTTAAGCTTATATAATCACAATATAATCTTATGGAAAATTTATTGTTTAATTTCATTCTTAGAAACTCTCTCATTCGATTTTTAAAAGTATTATTTTTAAGCCAACTTCCTAGGAAAACATGTACTGTTAATGAGTTTTTTGATGGGTTGCAAAGCACATCATCTTTATATACTTTTATTCCCTCTGGAAGCATTTGTTCTATGTTTCCAGTTTTGCAACCATATTTTTCAATAAGTAGATTTGATACAGATATTGTGTTATTATCTTTAAAATTTCCTTCTAGTTCTAAGTTAGTATAGTAGTCTAGCATATCTTTTATTAATGGATGATGTTTTTCAGCTCCAAACACAGCAGTAAATGGATATTCTGGAGCTTCATATCCTACAAATGCTCTGTTTTCAAGTAGTTTATCTAATTTGTCTATTACAAAAACATCTGTATCTAAATATATTCCTCCATAATTATATATGGCATATGCTCTTACATAATCACTTACAAATGCCCATTTTTTATTTTCATACATTTTTTTTACAAATTCATTAGAATTTATATTGAAATTTTCTTCATTCCATTCTATAAACTCATAGTCTTTTAAATGTTTTTTCCATGTTTTAATACATTTTTTTATTTTGGCTGGTTTTTCTTTTTTCCCCATCCAAACATAGTGAATTATTTTAGGTATTGACATTTAATCTTTTTCTCCTTTTATCTTTTATTTTTTCATATATTACTTGTAAGCCCATTCCTATTATTATAAACCTTATGAAAATTAAGGTTTGTCCATATCTTGAAAATGAGAAGGTATAACTATATACAAGTATCTGGAATATATAGTTAAATGCTAAGAATAAACATTCAAAAACTGTTTTTTTGTTAAATAATAATACTACCCCGCAAACAATTGTAAGTACTATATCTATCATCCTTAATTTTAGTATCATTCCTATTGTGATGTTAAATAATCCTTTCCAGTAGAAAGTATTATATATTAGGCCTAATGGTTTAAAAATTAAATATGATTTTAGCATTGAAGCTTTATCAGTATCCCACCATTTTTTCATTCTGTATTTTGCAATTAATCCATCTTTTTCTAATAGATAGTATCTTTGTTTGTATGGTTTACTTGTCTCTTCACCACTTATATATTTTTTCATTTCATCTGACGCATTTTCTTCTACATATTTATCATATTCTTCTTGGTTATCCTCTGGATATCCAGAACCTTGATATGTTCCTAGCAATAATGGATTACCTGTGCCATATGTTAGTGGAATGAATTTATCAAATGCAATGTAATTCCTTACAGTCCAAGGAATAAAAAACACGAGTAAAACTCCTGCTGCAATTAACATTTGTTTTAAAAGTTTATTTAGATCATATTTCTTAATAATTAAATAAATGATTAAGAATAACGGATATGGCGCAATATTGGCCTTTAGTAAAATACATATCATGTAAAATATTATTATTTGATAAAAATATTTGTTTTCCTTTGTTCTTGCTAATTGTAAACTTGAGTATATTAAGTAAATAAATCCAAACATAAATGGAGTTTCTGTAAGGATTGTATTATCCATCCAAATAAAGTCAATACTTAGTAAAAATGCAGCTGCTATACAAGAAAACACTTTGTTTGAGTATAGTCTTGTAATTTTATATACTCCAAGTATTGAGGCTATTCCTAAAATCATCCACACAATTTTAAGTACTACAAATAATGCTTTTCCTTCTCCAAATCCATAAGATACTAGTGCAATAAAATATGTCATTCCTGGCATAATTTGTGCTGATTTTACTCCGTGCATTATTAATTCTAGGTTGTTTTTAAAATGGATTCCGCTCTCAATATAACTTAAATCATCACTTTCTAAATTATACATTATTCCTAAATCTGCAAGTACTATAATGTGCAAAACAAGTGAAATAAGCATTATTACACATATGCCTTTATTATTTTTTAAAAAGTCTCTAATGTTCAGCAAAATTTTTGTGAATTCTATGTGTCTATTGTTAAAGATATACCTTTTTTGAATAAAGTAATTCATTCCTAAAATAGCAACATCTACAAGGAATTTTATTATTGTCAAATTATTTCCTAATAGTTTATATATAATTGCAACAGTTATTCCTGAGTTAAGCATTTGTATAACAACAAGAAAATAGTAACTTAACAAGACATTTATATCACTTTTCTTTTTTTTCTCACTACTAAATACTTTATTTTTATTTATCAAAAAATTGATAAAAGATGAAATTACTCTTGCTAAAATAGTTGCTATTAGAATATATGCTTCTTGAGTTTTAAATACAAAGCAAAATATTGTAAAAGCAAATAAATCTATTGCATAGCTTATTCCTGCTGAAATTATATACTTTATGAAAGTTTGATATTTATTTATAAGACTTTTAATCATTTTTACTCTCCATCTTTATTTTAATACTTGTGGCAATTATTGCAAAAGTAACTTTAACCATGTAATCTATGGATTTTAAGAAATTTATTGAAGATACTCCAAATTCTCTTTTATTCATTATTACAGGAACTTCTTTAACTTTTAATTTTTTCTTTAATACTCTAGTAGTTGTAACAGGCTCTGGATAATCTTTTGGATAATCTTTACTAAACATTTCGATTATTTTCTTATTACAAGCTCTAAGCCCACTTGTAGGGTCTGTTATTTTTGTTCCAGTAAAAATTTTTATTACAAAACTAATAATTTTTATCCCTATTTTCCTTGATGTTGTAGTTGTAAAACTTGCCTTTGTTTTCTCACAAAATCTGGAACCTATTACTAAATCGTTTCCATTTTCGATTTCTTTTATAAGAAATTCTAAGTATTCTTCGTTATGTTGCCCATCACCATCGAATTGAATTGCGATATCATAGTCATTTTCATAGGCATATTTATAGCCTGTTTGAACTGCACCGCCTATGCCTAGATTTTTTTCCAAATTTATGAATTTATATTTTTCTTGCTGTAGAATTTCTAGGGTTTTATCTGTTGAGCCATCATTTATAACTACATAGTCCATATTCTCATTTTTAACACTTAAAACTTTTTCTACTGTATTTTTAATATTTTGTTCTTCGTTATATGCTGGTATAATTATTAATACTTTCATAAATGTCTCCCTTGTTTTCTTTATTTTTTTGTAATTTTCACATATGGGTAAATACATAGAAACTTTGCTATATCTATTGCTAATTCTCTATCTTGTTCTGTTTTTACTTCTATTGTGCTAAAACCCTTTTGCATTTCTTGAAACAAATTTAGGTAAAAATCTTCTAGATTGTTTGAAAATAATCTCTTAGTAAAACTTCTAATGTCTTTTCCATAGTAAATATTTTCATTTGCTAGATTTTGGAATTCTATTTTTCTATCACTTTTTGTTTCATAAAACATTACTAGTGATTTTAGGAAGATGTTTTTTTCGTACTCTTTCCCATAAGTCTTTTTTATTATTTTTTTTACAATATTTCCTTTATTTTCGGTTGGCTTATTTATATATATTGGTTTATAGTAGTTAAACAGTTTTAATTTTCGTATTCCCTTTGCTCTGGTTGCTAAATATATTTTCTGTTGAAAGTTATATAATGGAATTGTATAATAGTTTAGTAAAATAGTTGCACACCTTAGTTCTCCATTTAAAACATTAAACTTTCCAATATCATTATTTATATAATTTTCTGTATGTATTCGATATTTTAGAATTGGGAAATTTGCATTTTTTACATTTAAAATTTTAGGTTTGCCTTGTAAATCTAGCCAAAAAGGAGTATTCCATAGTAGATAATTATTTTTTATTTGGTTTTTATATACTGTGGCTTTCCATAAAGCAACATCCCCATATATATTTGCACCACCATTTAGCATAACTATTGGCGGTATATAAGGTTTGTTTCTATATTTCAGTGCTTTCCAGCAGTTTGTGATTTGAGATTTTTCATCAATTATTGTCAAATCTCCAATTATTGCATCACAATCATTTTCTTCCATTTTTTTAACTATTTTTTTGAAAAAATCATTTTCAGGTAATAAGTCATCTGAATGAAGAACAAATATATAATCTCCTGTTGCTTGTTCTAAGCCATTTAGTATAGCATTTAGCTGGTCTTTGTTTTCTTGATATATGTATTTAATTTTGTCTTCTACTTTATTTTTCTTTACAAATTCATCTATTATCTGTTTTGTATTATCTGTTGACCCATCATCTATAATAATTTGTTCCCAGTTTTGGTATGTTTGTTTTACTAAGGAATTTAGTGTTTCTTCAAGGCTTTTAGCATCATTATATGTTGGTGTCATAACTGATATTTTGTTCATTTTATTCCCCCTGTTTTTTTAGTCTTTTTAAGAACTCCAATTGTTTAGTAAAGTAAAAATAGATAAATGAAATAGCTAAATTTATTATTCCTATAATTATTCCATAAACAATACACTCTAGTACACTTGTATATACTGTTTTAAATGCAAAATTAATCCACACAATTTCCACTATTGCAAATATGAAATTGCATATACACATTATATAGTATTTTTCCGGTGTTGTTTCTAAAATTTTTTTGAAGATTACTATTGGTTTTGTTGCAAAATCAGCAGCTAATAGTGATATTATTGTTCCTATTAGAACACCTACTATTCCAAGTTTATTTACTAAAACTAATGATACAGTTAAATTTATTATTATCTCAAAAATCACAAAAATCTTTATCTCTTTGAATTTTCCTGATGATAATGTGAAAACCTTTAATGGTATTCTAATTATTTGATAGAAAAGTATTATTGTAAATAAAATTCCAAGAACCCCTGTTGTAGCAATTTTACCTTCATACCAAACACTTATGAATTGGTTTATCATAAAGAAAAATGGTACACAAAGTATTGTTGCTAGAAAGAATATAAGCCCATTGAATTCATTAAATATTTTTAATGATTGTTCCTTATTATCTACCAGCATGTTTCCTATGCTAGATAATGTTGCTCCTGAAATTTTGTCAACTAACTGTTTTATTGCTTCAACAAAATAGTTATATGCTGAATATATAACTACAGCATCCAAGCCTATAAATTTTGATATTATTAATATATCTATATTGTTTGTAAGTACATTTGCTAAGGTATTAACAAATAAATGCTTTACATCTTTAAGCATTGAAAAGTCGCCTTTTTGCTTCATATCAAGCTTTGGATGTTGTTTGTTGCATAAAAATATTATTATTATATTTGCTACTACACTACATACTATCAAGCTGATTAATAGTGCAACTAGGTCTAAACCTATACTTATAAGTATTATTTCTAAAATTGCTTTTACTGTTGCTACTACCTGAAAAACCATATTAGGTATGTATTTTTTTTGTTCAGCATCAAATAAACTTCTTTGTGGTATGCTGAAATAGTATATTGCTTGGCTAATTAAGTATAGAATAAAAGTAATTTGTATATATCCATTTGTAACGCCTGCTCTATCTTTTACAAAGAAAATCACAAAGAATGATAGCACTAGCCCAATCCCTAGAATTAAGAAACCTACTATGTTAAAAATTTTCTTTGCAGCAGACATTATTTGGTTTATTTTTTCATCATCTTTATCATGAACTGGTTTATATAATCTATAAAGAAGTGCGCTTCCTATGCCTCCTTCAACTAGAACTAGGTATGCCACTATTTGACCATATAACTGGTATAAGCCTAATTTAGTTTGCCCTAGTATATTTATAAATAACTTAATCTTTACAATTCCTAGAAGTAAAATAATTACTTGTGGAAGTGCATCTGTTATGAAGTTAATAATAGCTTTTTTTGTTCTCATTTTACCCTCTTCTTATTTTTTTATATATTTTCAATAATAATTTGTTGTTATTATAAAAAATTCTACATGTTAATTTATATATAACCCCTGTCTGTTTATAAT
The DNA here is from genome assembly GCA_900554635.1 of uncultured Clostridium sp. Taxonomy (GTDB): domain Bacteria; phylum Bacillota; class Clostridia; order TANB77; family CAG-508; genus UMGS1781. The sequence continues at coordinate 51,364 of USHY01000001.1, forward strand.
ATTTGTTCTGTTGCCACTTTGGATATTTGCTTTTAATGGTTTTTCTAATTTTTTCTATCTGTTTTTCAGTATTGCTATATTTTATAAATCTTCCTATTCCAGCATATAATAAGTGATTAATATATAAAAATTCTAGTTCTTCTTTGTATGTTGTATTTTTAAACTTTGATGTTAATTCTTGCATTACATTGAAAATTGATTCTAGCTTTTCACTATAACTTTGTTGTTGCATTGTTGAATTTTTTCTTATTACATAGTGATACAATGGTTCTTCACAGTAAGTAATTTTTTTTGCATATATTGCAAGTACTGGTATTACTGCTAAATCTTCATATATATTGTTTTCTAAAAACTTTAAATTGTTTCTTTTAAAAATTTCTGTTTTAATTATTTTTGAGCAAGGTCCAGCAACTGATACTATGAAACTCTTTTTCAAGTCTTCATCTAGTACATAAAGTGATTTTTTATAAATCTTTTTTCTTTCATATTCTTCTACATAGTCACAAACCACTATATCTGAATTGTTTTCAATTGCATTATTATACATCTTTTCTAGCATCTCTTTGTCAATATAATCATCACTATCAACAAATGTAATAAACTCTCCTGTTGCCATGCTTATGCCAATATTCCTTGCAATTGCTTGTCCCTCATTTGTTTTAGATTTATATTTAATATTTTCATATTTGCTACAGTATTTTTTAATAATATTTAGTGAATTATCTGTAGAGCCATCATCTATTATAATTATTTCTATATCCTCTAAACTCTGTGCTACGATATTATTTAAGCATTTTACTAAATATTTTTCTGCATTATAAACTGGAATAATAACACTTACCTTATACAAATCTTGCTCTCCTTATAAATTTTCTAAAAACTCTGACCATTCTTTCTGAACTTTTTCCTTTGAATATTTTTCTAATATTTTTTTTGCATTATTTGAAAGTCTTTGCATTTCTTGCTTGTTTTCAATAGTTTTGGCTATTTTTTCTGCCATTTGCTTTTTATCTCTATTAGGTATTAAGTAGCCATTTTCTCCATTTTGAATAATTTCCTTTGGCCCATCACATGAATCAAATGCAAACAATGGAAGTCCTGCACTTGCAGCTTCTATTAATACTAATCCTAATGATTCTGAGTGTGATGTCATTACATATATTGAAGAATTGCTGTACTCCTCTTCAACTTTTTCAGTAGTTAGTTCACCTAGTAATAAAACTTTATTTTGCAAATTTAGGCTATTAATTTTATTCTTCAGAGCTTCCTTCTGACTACCGCTTCCTATTATTTTCAAATTCCAATCTGGATTTTTTTCTTGAAAAATTTCAAAAACATCAATTAAATCATCAAATCCCTTAACAGGTTCAAGTCTTCCTACTGATATTATTGTTTTATTTTCTAAATTTGAAACTTTATCTGTTTTTCTTTCAATATAATTTGGAATAAACTTAACTTTTGTGTTTCCAATTTTTCCTTCATAAAAATCACTCAAGTTCTTTGATGTTGGCATTAGATAATCAATATTCTTTAGTGATTTTACTAATTTTTTTATATATTTTTTATTATTGTTATGTGAATTATGTTCTTCAGCTATTTTAATAATTCCATTCTTTGCATATTTGCCAACCCAATTATTGTGTAAAATTCTTGTTGAAATAATAACATCACAATCAAGCTCTTTTATCTTTTCTACCATCGTTTTTTTTCGCAAATACAGTATTTTAAGGCTTTTTAAAGATTCTTTGGCCAATGTAAATATTTTTGCATTTTTTATTGCTGATTTTATTTCTTTTCTATTTGGTTTAAGGTTTGGTAACAAATATTCAATTTTTACACTAGGATTTATTTCAAATGCTGGCAAATCGTTTAGTTTGTATGTTGAGATAATTGTAACATCATTTTCCATACATAATATATTTGCTAAATTGCAAATAGCCTTTTCTGCTCCCCCTGCTCCTAAGTGTAATGCTAGAATTACAATTTTTTTATTCTTCATATATTTCCTCTTTATTATTCAATAGATATATTAATTCAAACATATTAATTATCACAAAAATACTAACCGCTGGAGCTGTAAACACATGTCCTGCAAGTAATGCTATTCCAAAACTTAATAGAACTGAATATAATGCTAAAATTACCTTTCCATTTCTTATGTTTTTTAAAAAACTTCTAAAAATATTTTGGACAATTACTATAATGACTAATATTAGTGGTGTCCAATAAATTACGGTTCCCAAAATACCTTGGCAGAAGAATATGTCAAAATAATCAATTTCTACTAGTTTTCTTTCTTCAATTATTCCTTCTACATTTTTATGTGCATAACCAACTCCTATAATTTTTGTTGTAATATCACTTTGTTTATATTCTTTTAGAGTATCCTTAAAAAATAGGTTTCTGTTACTTAATATTTTTGTTAAAATTGGGTTTAATTCTTTTTCATTATCATTTTCTGTATCTTTGTTTTTCTCTGAATCTGGGTTTGTTTGTGTTCCTTGTGTATTGCTATCATCAAATTTTACTCTTAGATTTTCAACTGCTGGTACTTGGTTAATAAATATACCAAATATTATTATAAAGCAAAGTAATGTTGAAAAATATTTATATGTTCTTTTTCTTTCTTTTGTGAACATTTTAATTAGCATAATTACTAATAATATGCCTAATAATCCTATAGCTGCTGCAAATGGTGTTTTTGTTCCAATTTCAAGTATTGCAACTATTCCTACAGCACCACAGATTACATTGAATATTTTGAATTTTTTTGTAAGGAATGAAATAAATGTTATTGGAAGTAAAATGCTTAAAATTGCTCCTATTTCATTTCCAGCGTAAAATAGCCCTACTGTTCCCTTATATATATCATCTCCATATGTTTTATATGCTATATTTAAAATACTTGAAACCACAATAACTATTGAGTAAATTAATAAAGATATATTTAAGGCATTTCTTTTTGTTTTGTATTTATCAGTTTTAAATATAGCCAAAAAGCTAGCTAAAACAACTGGGAAATACATTGTTTTTATCAAGCCCTTAACTTCTGTAAAAATTGCTACTACCCCATTAGCTTTATAGCGGAAAAACATATAGCAAACAGAGTAAACCGCAATTAGAGCATAATAAATAAAAGCAAGTGTTCTTTCCTTTCCCTTTGTTTTTATTAGTGTATAGATTACAATAAAAATCATAAAAGCCATACGAATAGCAATTCCTATTGATAGCTTTTCTGAAATATTCCTTACACATATAGATGTTATTATATCTACAATTGGTTGTATAATAATATACCAATATAAAATATTATCAAGATTAAATTTGTTTTTTATTTTTGCTAAACTATTCCCCATTATAAACTCCTTAAATTAACTATTTATTGTCTTAAATATTTTATCCTTTATTGCATATTTTGTCAAGCATTATAGCATAAAAATAAGGCCATAAAATGACCTTATTTTCGACAAATTATTTGTTTAAAACAGCATTAATTTTATCTGTTGCATCTTTTACAGAATCTGAATTTGGTATCATAACATATAGCTCTTGACTACCCATAGAGTAAGTTGATGAATATGAACCAGTTCCAACTAAAGAATTATTTTTAATTGTCCAAGATGGCATAGAATTTAATTGATCTTTTACTATAGTACTAATCTCATCTTGACTTATATTAGTTTGGAAACAACCTTTTAAACCATTCAATATGCTAGTATATTTTGTTAAAATAGTTGTGCTTCCAGTTACTTTATTTACAATTGCTTCTATGACTTTTTGTTGATTTTTTACTCTCTGATTATCTCCATCTATAAAAGCATGTCTTTCTCTGCTAAAAGCTAAAGCTGCATCTCCATCTAAGTGGTTTATTCCTTTTCTAAAGCTGTATGTGCCTGTTGAGAATGAATACTCTGAGTTAACATCAACACCACCTAAGGTATCAACTAGTTTTATTACAGTTGTAAAGTTTACCCTTACATAGTAGTTAATATCTATATCTAGTAAATCTTCTACTGTTGTTACAGTTTCATTAATACCATAAATACCTGAGTGTGTTAATTTATCTTTTGCCTTTTTACTGTGTAGTGTAACATAGTAATCTCTAGGAATAGAAGTTAATAAAATCTCATGTTTTTTCAAGTTTACTGTAACAATAATATTAGCATCACTTCTTGAAACATTGCTAATTTTACCAGATGTATCAATTCCACTTATATAAATGTTAAAAGCCTTATCATCAATATTATAATCAGAATTTTGGTCATCAATTTCTGCAGTTTTCTTAATTTTATGAGTTGCAGTATAGATAATTTTAGTATCTGCTTTAAAGTTTTCAATTAATTCATCTAACATATTATATTGAGATGAACTAACTGCAATAGCATCACATTTGCCTTCTTTCAAGCTATTTCCTACATCTTGCAGGCTTTCCTTTTTGTTTAAGGATGCTTTTGATTTTTCTTTAATCTCTGCTTCAACATCATCTTCTATTTGGAATAAATCAATATTCTTATTTTTTAATTCTGAAATTTTATTATATTGACTATTTTTCTGAGTCACCACATAATAATCCTCAGTTTCAATAATATCCCTAAACATATTACCTAGAAATTTATTTGTAGCATTTGCATAATTAATTGCAAATATGTATATTACTGAAAAAATAATTGCTAAAAATAAACTGAAAATATTTAGTTTATATGTTTTATGCTTTTTAGCAAGCCCACATATTATAAGTACTGTTATAATAAGCTCTACTAAGCTAAATATAAGTACGTATTTGCCTGGAAGTAGATTCATTTTAACTATTGATGTGATAAATACTCCCGTTATTATTATGAAAATTAATGTTGTTATTAGAAAAAAGGTTGAAGCCTTTTTGCTATTTCTTTTTTTGTTTTGAACTTTATTTGGTTCCTTCATTAATGTTCCTCCTTGTTTTTTATTTATTCTTTAATATTATAAACTTTGCTGAAAAAAATTGCAAGCTCAAGAGTTTTATTGATATTTCAAATGTTTTTTAAAGTTATATTATATTATTCACTTTCACCTTTTTTCTAGTCTGACATAGTCAATTAATCTTTTATATCCTTCTTTTAATGTAACTCTTGGTTCCCATCCTAATTTTCTTAATTTTGTATTTTGCAAAATCATTTCATTATCTGGAGCAAACTCAGTTTTAATATTTTTTTCACATATTACATGATTTTCATTGTTACCAAATTCTTGTAGTAGCCATTCAGCAGATTCTAGTATTGTCATATCTGTCTTTTCCCCTACAATATTATAGCTTGTACCGTTTATACCATTAAGTAGTACACAAAATATACCTAGAACAGTATCCGTAGTATATGAATAATTTATTATTGTTCTTCCTGTTGATTTTAAAATAATATCTTTTTTATCGATTATACAATCTATAAAATACTTAAAAACTCTAGTTTCGTTTTTTTGTATTCCTGGCCCAAATGTTTGTGCGATTCTGCACATTTTAACAGGCACATTATACTCGCTAAAATAGCTATAGCAATATAATTCTGCAATTCTCTTTCCCTCTGAATATGAGCTACGTGTATTTAGAATTTCAATTTTGCCAATTTTATCCTCTGTAACATTTTGATCTTTCATTGTCCCATACATTTCCATAGAAGACAAATATACCATTGATTTTACACTATTATTCTTGGCAATTTCTAGCACATTTTTAGTTCCTAAAATTGATATATCTAATGTTTCTACCGGATTTTGTGTAAAGAACTTAGATTGTGTTGGTGATGCTCCATGTATAATATAATCTACATTTATATTATACTTTAGATTTTCTATACTACTTTCTATGTATTCAATATTATTATCACATCCGAACATATCTATTGCATTTTTCTTGTTTCTCACTAATAGGAGCATTTTTATATTAGCATTTTTGTTTATGTTTCTCCATATAAATGATTTTACAATTAATGAACCAATTAGCCCTGTTGCACCTGTTATAAAAAAACTATGATTATCAATTTTGTTCCAATCAATTAGTTTATTAGAACAAATTGTCTCAATGTCCTGTTCTAAAATTTTATTCATATCACTATACTCCTAACACTTGTTTTGCTTTTTTTGATTTTATCAATGCTTCAGCTACATAAAAATCATCTGGTGTAGTTATTTTAATATTATCTGAACTACATTTTACAATGTGCATTTTGCAAGAATTAGAAAATGTATTCATTACCGAACAAGCATCAATCATGTTGGTTTCTCCAAGTTCATGTGCTTTTTTATGTGCTGCTGTTAGTTCATCCAATAAAAAGGTCTGTGGGGCTCTTGCAATATATGTGTTTTGCCTTTCTGTTATATTTGTAATTTCTCCATTTGTTCCATCTGCAATAACTGTAGTTTCTTTAGATTGAGCACAGCTAATTGCTGCACCAAACTTTCGTGCAGTTTCTATATTTCTTTTTATTAAGTCTGAATCAATTATTGGTCTTACCCCATCATGCATAACTATAATGTTTTTTTCATTTTTATTTACGAATTTATTTGCAGCCATTACCCCATTGTATGATGATAGTTGATTTGTCTCTCCCCCCTCAACAATTTCTAAAACTTTGGTTATTTTATACTGCTCAATTAAGTTTTTTAGATATTCCATATACTCCTTGACACAAGTTATAATAACTCCATCTACTTCTTCACATTCTTGAAAAATTAATAATGTATGAATAATAATTGGCACATCATTGATTTTTAAAAACTGCTTTGGAATACCATTTGGATTCATTCTTTTTCCTACACCGCCAGCCAAAATAACAGCAATATTCATAACTTTTCCTCCTACTCTTTATTTTTTATTATAATATTTATAACTTTTTTCTAAATCTATTATTTGATTATAATGATGTGGTTTTCGTTCTTCTTCAGGTGGTAACTTCATATAATCTCCATAATGTTGCTTCAAAAAAGCATCATAATTTTGTGGAATCACAACATCTATTCCTTCAAATTTTTTCACTACTCCATTTCCGAAGTAATTTTTCGGAAACACAAGGGATAATGGTGCTTTTACTGGATCAAAAAATGGACATACATACTCACTTTCATCATAATTATATTTTGTTGCAATTTTCTCTTTTTTTTCTAAAAGTTGTACTATATTTTTATTGCCATAAATAATACCTGTAAAAGCATTAATTATACGTCTTTTTATACTTCGTTTTATATTTGTAGTGTAGCTTTTAGCGATGTGTATGTTATAAAGTATAAATTGTATTTTATTAATTGCATTTTTTATTCTCCTATTTGGATTATATCCATCAAGTGGGAAAATGTCTATAAAAACTCCATGGTTAATATTTTGTTTTTGTACTGTTGCTTCTATAAAAGTAGTCTCTGAATTTCTAATCTTTGCATAACCCATAGTATACTCAGAATCAGTTTTATATGTTTGCAAAAAATACTTTTTTTGCATTAAATCTTGTCCTTTTTCTAAAAAGGTTTCATAATCTTTTCTTGGCATTATAACATCAATATCATCATCCCATGGAATAAATCCTTCATGTCTAACTGTGCCTAATACCGAACCTCCTGCTAAGAAATATCTAAGGTTCAAATTCTTGCATATACTTATAAATTCTTTTAATATATTTAATTCTACTAATTGAAGCTCTCTTATATTCACTTCTTTATTCTGCATACTTTACTCCTTTTATTCTATTTTTCAAAAATTTTAATGGTTCAATAAATAAAATTGCTTTTATTGCAAATTTAGAAAGTACTCTAGTTTCTTTAAATATTCCAAATGATACTATGTTTGCAATAAATTGACTTATTAATGTTGCAATAGCTGCTCCATACATACCATACTTTGGTATTAAAATTGCGTTAAATATAATGTTTGAAATGCTACCTGTAGCAGAATAAAACAAACTATATTTTCCTTTATTTTCACAAATTAGCCAAACATAATGTACATTTCCTAATATTCCAAACCAAATACCCCAGATTAGTATATATAGTATTTTTGATGCTTCTAAAAAAGCCTTTCCATATAAAATCACAATTATCAATCTTGCAAAAATTGTTATTCCTATTGCAAATAAAATACTAACTAATGATGAAATGTCATATAATCTTTGTAAATTTTTTACATATTCTTTATTATTATTTTCACCTTTATATTTCATAATTACAGGTTTAAAAGATGATATAATTGAGTTTGGTACAAATGCCCACATTTCAGCAATTCTAACCGCAGCAGAATAAATTCCGACTTGAGATTTGTCCTCTATCATTTTTCCTAACATAACTTGATCAATTCTCATATAAATTGTAACCATGATAGATGATAATGCAAAATACCAACAATTACTCAATAATTTTTTTGCATAGTCTTTATCAAATGACCATCTACTTGTTGTTCCAATCTTTTTATGTATCAGTTTATATGAAATAAAAAGGAAAATTGCATATACTATTCCTTCCACTAAATATGTTGCTGTATAGTATCTAATATCTAATTTTAGCACAACTATCAGAACCTTTAATATTGAAAATATAGTATAAGAAATGCACTTTGATACTGCTAAATATTTTACTTTTAAATTTGCAGTTGCATAAAAATCAATAACTTCAGAGCAACTGAAAAACATCATTAACGATAATAATGTTCCTATCACCATTGAAGTATTATCATTATTTGTCATTAAACATACAGTAATTTCAGCTACTACAATAAGTACTATAGCTACAATCATTCTTAAAATGAAACTTGTCCCCATTATTTTGCCTTCATCTTCAGGTCTTTGTGTTAAGTCTTTTGTTGCAATATGGTAAATTCCTATTCCTGCAATACCACTAAATAAACTAGTAATAGATAATATGTAATTAAATACTCCATATTGCTTGGTTCCAAAATATCTTGCTATAATACCTGTAGTTACAATCGCTAATATCATTGTGAAAATATTCTGAAATACAATCCAGCTACTATTTTTAGCAACCTTTTTTAAAACATTATGTCCTTCTAATTTTTGCTTAATATTCGAAAACATTTCTAGCTCCTTATTTTTTTATTATTTCATTATATATTTTAATAATTTGATTAGCATTATTTTCAGCATTGTGCCTACTTAATGCTTTTTCTCTTGCTTGTCTGCCATACTCTATGCACAATTTATCATCTTCGAAATATCTACTTATATAATCTGCACACATTGCAGGTTCTGTATATGGATATAATAGCCCCTCTTCTTTATGTTTTAATATATCCATTGTTCCACCTGTATTAGTAGCTACACAAGGCATTCCTAAAAGCATTGCCTCTCCTAGAGAGTTTGAGCTATTTTCAATAGCTGATGGAAGAACAAAAACATTACTTTTTAAATATCGATTTATCATTTCTTCTTCACTCAATAATCCTGTAAATTCAACTTGATTTTCTAAGTTATATTTTTTTATTAGCTTTTTAATAATTTTAGCATAACCACCAAATTTAATTTTTTTCATAAGTGTAGTAGTGTTTGTTATGTTATTACCCGCAATATATAATTTTAGATCTGGATAGCTTTGTTTTAATATGTACACTGCTTGTAATAAAAAATGCAATCCCTTTATTGGATAACTTCCTTGGCTTGTAAAAATACTATGTTTTTCAATGTTTTGAATATTCCATTCTTTACTATAAAAACCAGTTCGTAAGGTTTCATTTCCTATAAAATATTTTTCTTCTGGATTAATTGCTTTTGTATTTGCATAATCCCAAGTTGTTCTACCAATAATGGCTTCAGATTTTTTTATTAACTCAATTTCATTCTTTCCCCTATTAGCAAATTTTCTTTTTTGTTGAAAAATACTATCATGTCGTAGTAAATCCCTAAATGTTATATTTTTCAATATTTCTTGTGTATCTAATCCCGCATAATATACTTTAGCAATTACAGAAGTAAGTCCCTGTATAGATGTAATTACTTTAACATTTGGACATGCTTTTTTAAAAGATAAACCATGGGCAAACTCTGTACCATGAATATTAACTAAATCTGGTTTAAATTCATTATTTACTTCTTTCCAATATGCTTCTAACTTTGAATTATACTTTATTGTAGGTAGACCTGGAACAAGATAATAAATAATTTTTCCATCATCATATTTTTTTATTTCTTTTCCATTATACACTGTAGCAATTGCTAATTTAATATCATTATTATCTTTTAACATGTTTGCTAATCCATTCAACCAGCCTCCAAAGCAACATTTTTCTTGTCCGATTTTACTTGCTGGATATGGAAAAATTGTATTAACTATCCAAAGAATTTTCATAATTTTCTTCCTTTCCACTTATTTTTAATATTGTTGGATTAAATACAAACATTAGATAAAAGATAGTTACAAACTTAATTGTATTTGTTATCGCCAATATTACAAACATTACTATACATGCCATATATATTTCTTTATTTCTTTGTGAATTTAATTCGTAAAAAGTATAATAGATAACACTTATAAGCATTATTATAATTGGAATGCTTCCTATTACTCCATATTCAGCAAATTGATCAAATATAAATGAATGACCTCCTATTTTACCGCCATCTTGATTAAACAAATTTCCAAAAAATGGATGTTTTGTAAATGTATCTATTGATTCTCTATAGTGTTTTAGTCTAGCATTCAAGTCAACTGTTTCTTGTACATCTTCTCCTGATAATACCATTGCAATTTCAATAATTCGCATTTTTATGCTTTCATTTTTCATATTGTTAGATATTTTCATTAATAATTTTGACATTGGATATGCTAATATAAATAAACTAATTATTAAAATTAATATACTTATTGCTATTTTTTTCAAGCTATTTACATTAAAGAAGATAATTAACATTCCTATAGCTAAAATTATGTATGATATTAGATATTGCGCTTTATAAATTGTAAAAATAAAAAGTAAAATCATACAAATAAGACATATATTTTCTTTACTCATATTTTTATATCTTTTATCTTTTACTAATATACCAACTAATGCAACCACTACAAAACTCAACCCATAAATAAATGCATAGCCTCCAACACCAAAAGTATTAATGGATTTTATCTCGATACCCGTTGCTAGTAATCTTGAAATATTTTTATGCGTATATAGTAAAGTAATTGTTCTAACACATACTATGATTAATAATATGCTCGTTATTATTGCTATATTTTTTAAAATTTTATTATCATTTTTTTTTGAATAATATACAAAAAATGTCAAAACAGTGCTTATCCTAAAGTAATTTAATAAATAATAAAAGTTAATATTATCATATCCAAAAGCAAATAAAATAACATTAAATATGCACCATAGGTAAATTGAATACATGAAAAAATTTTTTTTGAAGAAAAAATTTATAAAAAAGTTCTTATCATTTTTAAAATTAACAATACATAATAATACTATGCCAAATAAAAAAACATATTTATTAGTCATTTCTGGTACTACATTAATTGCAATTAAAATCGAAATTGCAATATTTTCAATAATGTATATTAATTTATTTGATTTCATATAAATTTTTCTCCTTTATCATTTTTATTATCTTTTGTGTCTGTTTTATATTATTTTTATTATCTTGCATAAATTTTATAGCCTCAGTTCCTTTTTTTTCTAGTATATCATTATTTAAACTTAAACATTCCTGTAAACTATTTTTCATTCCTTCTACTGTTTCATCATTTATTAAATATACATAATTATAATATTCCTTTGGCATTCCTTGTAGCTTTGTTGTTAAGACTGGAGTTCCTGAAGCCATATATTCCATTATTTTTGAGGGAAATGAATACTTTGTATATTCATAATTTGAAAATCTAGGGTTAACTAGTAAAGTCACCTTCTTCTCTAATTCCTTAACCTTTTCATTTGATATTGTTCCTAAGTATTTTATTCTATGGTTCTTCTTTGTTTTTTCTTTCACATATTGTTCTAATTTTCCATTACCACAAATTATAAACTCATAATTTCCTTCTAGTTTTTCAAATGCTTCAATAATGCATTTAATACCATATTCCTCTTTTATCCCTCCTGCATACATTATAGTTTTAGTTTTAAATTTTTCAACTTTATCTTTAGATTCAAATTTACTAATTAGTCCTTCCATTATTAGATATGGTTTATTATCTTTGTTAATTAATGTATTCATATTTTGTGTCAAAAAAATATATGAAGACATATTATGATAACAATATTTCATTTTATTTCTACAAATTCTTTTGATCATTCCCAGTTTTTTTGTATTCTCATTAACATTATACATATAATCATATATGTCAGCAAAAATTCCTGAAACATTAATATGATTTTTATTTGCAATTTTTATAATCATTGGTAATATAGATACATAACTTGCATCTACAATTATTGCTTTGTCTCTATCCTTTTTATTTATTTTTATCCATTTTTTTAATTCTTTTTTAATATTTTTTTCTATAGTTAATTGTTTCAATATTGGTATATTAACAAAGCCAACCTGATTATATATAATATTATTATTTTTTACAATATTACTTTTCCAGAATTTTTTTTTATTTGTTTTTATTGATATTGGTAATCCTATTAACGATTCAACATCTACTTCCTCTTGCTTTTGCGCTGCCAATCCTGTTATAATTAAATTATGAAAATTAATAATTGAATCCCTTTGTTTAATCTTTGCTGTTTTATCTATTACTACTTTTTGATTTTTATTACAAGCTGATGATATATATAGTATTTTCATTCTAACTCCTCATATTTTTTTATATACTCTAAATATTTTACAACTCCGTTATATTTTTGGGCTTGCTTAATACACGCCTGACCTTTATATTTTTCTACTTCTTTTAAATAATTTAATACCTCTTCTGGTCTTGGGTTGTTCAAAACTATACCACTAGTGCTATTTATACTTTCTGGGCTTCCCCCTGTATTATATGTAATTACAGGTGTTCCACAAGCAAGTGCTTCCAAATTAGTTGTTGGAAAGTTATCTTCGTATGTAAAATTGATAAAAACTGCTGCATTTGTATAAATGTTAGCTAATTCTTCTATGCTTTCTGTTCTTTTTATTCCAATAACATTTTTTGGTAAATTCTTTGTTTGTTTTTCATTAAGTCCTACAAGAACTACAATATAATTATTATCTAGTATTTTAGATAATTTTATAAAATCATCCAATCCTTTTCTTCTTTCCCATGTTGCAGCTACACCAAGTATTATTTTTTTATCCTTTGGTATATTATTTTTTTCATAAATGTTAATAGTATTTGTTGGTTTAAACTTTTCTAAGTCTATTCCGTTATTTATAACTGTTACTGAATATTCTTTTAAAAAGGATTGTTCCACAAGATTTTTAATCCATTTTGATGGTGTTATCAGTTCTAAGTTTTTTATTCCTGTGAACAATTCTTTTTTATGTTTAAAATTTTTTTCTGAGTTATCTAAGCCTAAACTTGTTGGATAGTCATTTCTTCTTATACAATTTTTACACCCTGTCTTCCATTGTTCACATTCAGGATATGTAAAATATGAGCAATGGCCTGTAAATGCCCAACAGTCATGTAGTGTCCAAAATATTTTTTTGTTGCAGGTTTTTAGATATTTAAATAGTATATCTAGATTCAAATAATATCCATGTAGATTGTGTAATTGAATTACATCTGGGTCTATTTTTTTTATTTCTTTTACTAATTTTTTTGTTGCTCTTTTGCTACCATATCCATGTTTATCAAATACTCTTGTAAGAAATAAATTCCACAGTACATCAAACTTATTTCCTATTTTAAAGCATTTATCGTTTGATGGTTTGCCTCTTCCATAGAATGAGTATGCCTCATATCCATGCTCCTCGGCTGCTTTTTGTATTTGCTCCATTATTCTGCCTGTGCTTCCATTACATACAACATTTATTTGAACTAGTTTTTTGCTCAAATTTATTTCCCCCAAACTGTTCTATTTACAATATCAGTATAACTTTGTATTAATTTTACAACTTTCACTGATACATTTGTATCTGCATAATCTTCTGCCATAACTACTTCTTCATTATTTGCTCTCATTTCTACTGCAAGTTCCATTGCTTGTTCAACTGTTTTGTCTGTTATTCCACCTATTACTACTGAACCTTTGTCTAAGACTTCTGGTCTTTCTGTTGATGTTCTGATTAGAACTCCTGCAAATCCTAGCATTGCACTTTCTTCTGATAGTGTTCCACTATCTGATAATACACAGTAGCTGTTCATTTGTAGTTTGTTGTAATCTCTAAATCCAAATGGTTTTAGATTTTGTACTAGTGGATGGAATTTGAAATTTCTTTTGTCTATGAATTTTTGGCTTCTTGGATGTGTTGAGTAAATTACTGGCATTTGATATTTTTCTGCTATATCATTTATTGCATTCATTAGAGACATAAAGTGTTCTTCGTTGTCTATATTTTCTTCTCTATGTGCAGACAATATTATATACTTATTCTTTTCTAAATGCAACCTTTCTAGTACATCACTTTTTTCTATTTCTTCCATATGGTCTCTTAAAACTTCTCGCATTGGTGAGCCTGTTACAAATATTGTTTTTCCATCTATTCCTTCTGATAATAGGTATCTTCTTGAATGTTCTGTGTAAGGTAAATTAATATCTGAAATATGATCAACTATTTTTCTGTTTATCATTTCTGATACATTCCAATCCCAACATCTATTTCCTGCTTCCATGTGAAAAATTGGTATTTTTAATCTTTTAGCTGAAATTGCTGATAATGCTGAGTTTGTGTCTCCTAAAAGTAATACTGCATCTGGTTTTTCTTCTAACATTATTTCATAAGATTTTGCAATTATATTTCCCATTGTTTCGCCTAAATCTTTTCCTGCTGAATCTAAATAATAATCTGGTGCTCTTAAACCTAAATCTTCAAAGAAAACTTGGTTTAGTGTATAATCCCAGTTTTGCCCAGTATGTACTAGCACGTGATTAAAATATTTATCAGCACATTTTATAACTGCTGAAAGTCTTATTATTTCTGGTCGTGTTCCTATTATTGTCATCAATTTTAATTTTTCCATTTTATACCTCCAAAAAATATGTATCTGGTTTTTCTGGGTCAAATACTTCATTTGCCCACATTATTGTTACTAAATCAGTATCTCCAGTGTTTTCTATGTTATGTGTATATCCAACTGGAATATCCACAACTTCAATCTTTTCTCCACTTACATGGTATTCTATTACTCTATCTGAATCCACTTTTCTAAATCTAATAACACCTTTTCCACTTACTACAATAAATTTTTCGTTTTTTGTATTATGCCAATGGTTTCCTTTTACAATTCCTGGTTTTGATATATTTACTGAAATCTGGCCTCTCTCTAGTGTCTTTAGCATTTCTGTAAATGAACCCCTATCATCTATATTGTTTTTTAAAGAATAGCTAAATTCATTTTCTGGTAAGTAACTTAAATATGTACTATATAGTTTTTTTGAAAACTCATCTTTTACATCTGGTAACTGTAAATTTTCTCTTGATTCCTTAAATGAGTTTAAAAGTTCAACTATTTTTCCTAATTTAATAGTGTACACTGGTTCAACTTGGCAATAGTTATTGTTTTTGTTTTCTTTTCCTTCTAAAGCATTTACTAACTCATTTACTACATCATCTATATAAATTAAATTCATTATAACTTCTGGGTCATTTACAGTGATACTTAAGTTTCTTGCTATATTATGGCAAAATGTTGCTATTGCACTATTATAGTTTGGTCTGCACCATTTACCAAATACATTTTGAAATCTATATACCAATACTTTTACATTATTTCTTTTACCATACTCAAAAATCAAATCTTCCCCAGCCTTTTTGCTTTTTCCATAAGGATTATCTAAGGCTGCTTGGATTGAAGATGAAATCATAATTGGGCATTTGTTATTGTTTAATTCTAGTAAATCCAATAATTTTAATGTGAACCCAAAGTTTCCTTTCATAAATTCTTCTTCATTTTCTGGTCTATTTACACCAGCTAGATGGAATACAAATTCGCATTTTTTTGTATATTCCTCTAATTCTTCTTGAGTTGTATCTATGTCGCATTCATAAATTTCGATATAGTCTTTATGTTTTAGTTCTTGAATTAGGTTTTTACCTATAAAACCTTTTGCTCCTGTTACTAATACTTTCATACCTTCTCCTTATTTTTTCCAGCTTTTTAATTCCTCTTGAATATAATCTAACTGTAATAATTTTGCTTTTACTTGGTCAATATTTAAAAGTTCTGTATTATTTGAATTAAATTCTGATAATTTTGTTCTTTCTTGATTTCCATCTACAAAGTATTTATCATAATTTAAGTCTCTTTTATCACATGGAACTCTATAGAAATTTCCCATATCTATTGCATGAACACATTCTTCGTTTGTTAAAAGTGTTTCATACATTTTCTCTCCATGTCTAATTCCTATTACTCTTGTTTCTTCATCTTGTGCACCAAATAGTTCTTTTACAGCTTGTGCTAGAACTTCAATTGTACATGCTGGTGCTTTTTGTACCATTATGTCTCCTGCTTCAGCATTTTTGAAAGCAAATACAACTAGTTCAACTGCTTCTTCTAGGCTCATTATAAATCTTGTCATTTTTGGTTCTGTTACTGTTAGTGGTTTTCCAGCTTTAATTTGTTCAATAAATAGTGGAATTACGGAGCCTCTTGAACACATTACATTTCCATATCTTGTTGCACATATTGTTGTTTTATTTGGGTCTACTGTTCTTGATTTTGCAACAATAACCTTCTCCATCATAGCTTTTGATGTTCCCATTGCGTTTACTGGGTATGCAGCTTTGTCTGTTGATAAACAAATTACTTTTTTAACTCCTTCATCAATTGCTGCTGTTAATACATTGTCTGTTCCAAGTACATTTGTTTTAACAGCCTCTAGTGGGAAAAATTCACAGCTTGGAACTTGTTTTAATGCTGCCGCATGGAAAATATAATCAACACCATGCATTGCATTTTTAACACTTGCTAAATCTCTTACATCTCCTATATAAAATTTAATCTTATCATTATGATACTCTTTTCTCATATCATCTTGTTTTTTTTCATCACGAGAAAAAATTCTTATTTCTCCTATATCAGTATCTAAAAATCTGTTAAGTACAGCATGTCCAAATGAACCAGTACCTCCTGTAATCATTAAAGTTTTTCCTTTAAACATTGTTATTACCCCTTTCAAATATAACTTTATCCATTTTTTCTAGCAATAGCTCTTTTTCATAATTGTTCCTGAAAAAGTTTACAGCATTTTTTTTCATTTTGTGGAAATCTTGTTTGTCCATTCTTAAAATTTGTTCTATTGTTTCAGTAATTTGTTTGCTATCATGCTTTACACAAAAACCTGCTTTTGAATCTTTTATAACCCTTTTAGCCTCTCCATCAACACATCCTAAAATTGGTATACCACATGCTAGGTATGATTGAAGTTTGGCTGGTAATATTTGATTAGATATTTCATCATCTTTTAATGATAAAAATGCCATGTCACAAGCTGAATAATACTTTGGAATTTCTATTGCTGGTTTTTTATCTATAAAATGAATAATATCTTGAACGTTTTCTTTTTTTACTTCTTGAATAAGTAAATTCTTTGCTCTTCCATCGCCTATTAAATAAAATTCTACTTTGTCCTTTTTTTGTTTTATTTGCTTTGCTACCGTTACCAATATATCCAAGCCCTGTGCTTGCCCAATATTGCCTGCAAAGACAATTTTAAAGTTGTCATTCTCTGGTATTTCAGATATATTGATATATTCTTTTGGAATTGGTTTGTAAAAAGTTTCTGCATATTGTGGCCAAAATATCAATTTACTAGATGGCTGCCCTCTTTTTTCTATTGATTTAATAAAACTTTCTGATGATGTAAAAATTCTATCACATTGCTTATATATCTTGTCTACCATTTTGCCTACAAAATTTAATATCGTTTTATTCTTAATTCCAGTCGCAAGTTCTATGCTTTCTGGCCAAAGATCCATTACATATAAGTTGCATTCAATCTTTTTTCTTTTTGCATACCATATTCCTACATAGCTTTGAGTCATTGGTGATACTTCATAAATAAATACTTTATCGAATTTCTTGCGTGTGAATTTGGCGAAGAAAAATCCTGAAATCACAAAAGATATGTAATTTAGAACTAATCTTATTGCATTTTTCCCTCTAGAGATAATTGGTAACCTAATAATATTTACTCCATCTTTCTGTTCTTTTCTGTTTTTAAACCAGCTATATCCTTTATAGAACTTTCCTTGTGGATAATTTGGTATTCCTGTTACAACTGTAACATTGTGACCTCTTTTTACCCATTCTTTACATATATCATTTATTCTAAACTGTTCTGGATAATAGTATTGCGATATAACTAAAAGATTCATTATATACTTCTCCTTATGCTTTCATCATTTTCTACTACTATATAATCAAATTCCGGCATTAAATTTTGATTATATGTTTTATTTCCAAAAACTTTATTTATATAATTAACTTTTTTAGATAATAATTTGATTATCCAATTAAAAGCTTTTGTAAAATGAATTTTCTTTTTCTGTGTTTCAGCAAGTATTTCTATTATGTGCTTGGTAGATAAATATTCTCTGTTTTGTGGATAAAAAACCCCAGAACATTGCAGTTCAATTATTTTGCTAAAGAATTCGCATAAATTATCTATGTATATCATACTTCGCTCATTTTTGATATCTGGGAAAATTGGACTAATTTTAGCTATTTTTTTTAATTTTGGAAAATTTCCCTTGCATCCTGGTCCATATACCATTGGAGTTCTTATAATTACTGTTTTAAATTCACTATCATTTAATTTTTGTATACCTAAGTCTGCTTCTAGCTTGCTTCTTCCATAGCAATCAATTGGGTTTGCCTTTGTTGCTTCTGTTATATTCTTTTCTTCTCCTATTTTTCCATCTTTTCCATAAATAATCATACTGCTCATGAAAATAAACTGCTTTACTCCTTCTTTTTTAGCTTTTTCAGCAGTTTGAATTGCTAAATCCCTATTAACTTTTAAATATAGTTCTTCCATTTTAGGGTCTGCAGATACATGTGCAATTCCAGCAACGTGTATAATAGAATCGTATTTTGAAAAATCAAATTTTTTCCAATTTTCATTTTGCATTTCTAGTTCATCTACAATATGTCCTTTTCTTTCCAGCCACTTTTTTGCATTTTTTCCTATAAAGCTTCCCTTTCCTGTTATTAAAATCTTTTTCATTATTTATTTTTTTCCTCTTTCTTTCCTTCAACTACGCCATCATGCTTAAAAACCTTTATAATTGTTTCAAAAAATATTTTTAAGTCACACAAGAATGACATTTTCTCTACATATTCACCATCTAGCTTTGCTTTTACTGGTATTTCTAGTTCATCTCTTCCGGTTTACTTGTGCCCAACCTGTAAGGCCTGGCCTTATGCTGTTTGCATTGTATTTGTCTCTTTCTGCTATTAAGTCATCTTGATTCCACAAAGCCGGTCTTGGGCCTATTATGCTCATTTCTCCTTTTAGTATGTTTATTATTTGTGGCAATTCATCAATGCTAGTTTTTCTCATAATTTTTCCAAATTTTGTTATATAGCTTTCTGCATTATTTAATAAATGTGTTGGTGTATCTTTGGGGGTATCTGTTCTCATTGTTCTAAATTTGTATATTTTAAAGTGCTTTTTGTTTTTTCCTATTCTTTCTTGTTTGAAGAAAATTGGTCCTTTGCTTTCTAGTTTTATGATTATAGCAAAAATCAAGAAAAAAGGAAAAAGTATTATTAAGGCTATAGCACTTAGGATAAAATCAATTATTTGTTTAATGACTATATATATTTTCTTTCTCATTACTTTTTCCCTTCTATATTTCTTCTGGTTTTTTGTCTTTTCCTTTAAATATATTTTTTATACTTTTTTCAATTTCTTTTCTTGCATTTTTAACTTCTTTGTTCATTTCTTCTGGATGATGATATGTTGGTACTACTTCTCTCATTGTATCATCCATTTCTTGTAGTGGTGTATTTTCATTTTTAATTATATTTCTTAATTTATCTAGCTTTTGTTCTAGGTCTTCAAATGTTAGGTCTGATAATTCTCCTATAAAAATCTTATCATGTGCTGTTTTTTGTAATCCTTCTTCTTTCATTAGGAGCTCTTCATATAGTTTTTCACCTGGTCTTAAACCTGTTATTTTTATTGGAATATCTACATTTGGTTCTAATCCTGATAGTTTTATTAGTGATACTGCTAAGTCATATATTTTTACTGGTTCTCCCATGTCTAAAACAAATATTTCTCCACCATCTGCATAGCTCATTGCTTGTAGAACTAGTCCTACAGCTTCTGGTATTGTCATGAAGAATCTTGTTATTTCTTTATGTGTTACTGTTACTGGTCCTCCTGTTGCTATTTGTTTTTTAAATAGTGGGACAACTGAACCATTACTTCCAAGAACATTTCCAAACCTTACTGCTGCATATTCTGTTTTGCTTGATTTGTTTTTAGCTTGTACTATCATTTCGCATAATCTTTTTGATGCTCCCATTATGTTAGTTGGGTTTACTGCTTTATCTGTTGAAATTAGTATCATTCTTTTTGCTTCATATTTATCTGCACAATTTGCTACATTGTATGTTCCAAATACATTGTTTTTTATTGCTTCTAATGGGCTTATTTGCATTAGCGGAACATGTTTGTGTGCTGCTGCATGGAATACTAGGTATGGTCTGTATTCATCAAATATTTTTTCTAGCCTTGCTTTATCTCTTACACTTCCTACTAAAGGAATTATTTCTATTGCTTTATCAAAGTGTTTTTGTCTTAATTCCATTTCAATATTGTATAAATTGTTTTCATAGATATCAAATATTATTAATCTTTTAGGTTCATATTTAACTATTTGTCTACATAGTTCTGATCCTATTGAACCTCCTCCACCTGTTACAAGAATTGTTTTGTCTTTTATTAATTCTGCTATTTTATCATTGTTTAATACTATTGGTTCACGACCTAAAATATCATCTATTTCAACATCTCTTAAGTTTTGCATTAGATTCTTGTTTTTTATTATTTCAGCTGTGCTTGGTAGTATTCTTAGTTTTTTCCCTGTTTCTTGGCATATTTTTATTATTTCCTTTTTGTCGTTTGCTGATATGTTTGTTATTGAGAAAAAGATTGTATCGACATCATATTCTTTGCAAACTTCTTCAATTGCATATCTATTTCCAATAATAGTTATTCCTGATATTTTGTAGCCTATTTTGTTTTGATTATCATCTATTAATCCTACTATATTGTATTTTCCTCTGATTGATGATGTTTTTAATGCTTTTATTATCTCTCTTGAGGCTTCTCCTGCACCTATTATTAATAGGTTTTTCCTGTCTGCATCATCTTCTTTTTTCTCTATTGGTGTTGTTAATATGAATCTAATTAATACTCTATAGGTAACCATTCCTACTGCAATTAAAATGTTTGCCAATATTATTTGTTTAAAATTTACCATGGATAGTTTGAACATATATGTCATAAAAAATATTATTAGTCCTGAAAGTCCTGACAAAACTATATATTGAATATAATCTTTCCCATTTTCATACCTTGTAATACTTCTATATACACCAAATATATTTAAAATAACTTCATATACTAATACTGATGTTATTATTGAATTCGTAATTATTGTGCTATGCTCTGGAGATAGCAAATATTCTGTGTTTTCTAGCAAAAATGCTGTTAGCATATATGCTAAACAAATTACTAATATATCAGTTATGAATAAAACAATCGCTCTATATTTTCTTAGTGATTTCATCTTTATCCCCCATTTACAATGCTCGACTTTTTTTGCAAAATTTCTTTTATATAATATCACTACCCGTAAGTAAAATCAATACTTTTTATGTATTTTTCTCTTTTTTTGAGCAAAGGGCGATTCGCATATGCGAATCGCCCTGTATGCCCTGTTTCCCTAGACTTTTCTGTTTGCGATTTCTATTGCCTTCGCAACCATCGAACCGCATTTTTGTGCTGATACATTGCTCCAGTTTCCATCTTTTTTTACTGTTTCATATACTCCTAATTCTTTTGCTATTTCTTCTTTTAGATTTTCAGACATTAAGTTTTTGTTTCCTGACATCTTTAAATCCTCCTTTATTTAAGAAAAATGAATAGTCATTTTTCTTAAACTTATTATGTCCTATTTTCTTGTTTTTTTACCTGGTATTTTTTACTGTGTTAGAATTCCATTTGGCGTATCTATTATTACTAATATATTTTCTTCTTTTCCTGTATCGCTATTTACATATACTAAAAAATCAGTATCATCAACTTTACCTTTAAATTCATAGCAGTATATCTCTGTTTTCCATTCAGTTGGAATTATTGCTAAACCTTCGCTCATTATTTCTAAATTTTTGTTTAGAGAAGCTTTTGCCTGTGATTTTGATATTTTAGGACTTTTTATGTCTCTTTCAGTATGATTGTTCAAATATCCTGTTGTTTCCATTCCTAAAACTTCACCATCATCTAGTGCTATTTTTAATTTTATTAAGTCTGAATAGATTGTTACATTATCTTGAGTATAAGCATAGTTTATTGTAAGTGCTCCATTTTGTTTTAAGTAATATGTTGGTTTCATATTTGGAATACCGAGTTTTTCTAGAAAATCTTTTCCAAGTTTATTTGCTTCTTCGATTCCGTATCTTTTCTTCTTTTATTTCTCTATTATAATTTGCCACTACTATGTGACCACCTTTTTTTGAAATTGAAATTGTAAGTGGATTATTTTTGTCTCCATTTTTTAGATTGATTAAAAAATCATACACAACTATATTACCATTTTCAATAAGTCCATTTGATTTTATTTCTAAAACTTTTTCTTCTCCAACAAAGCTAATAGCCTTTTTTCTTGCTTGCTCCTCTGTTACATCTTCACCTATCAATCCTTTTTTTTCACTGCTTTCCATGTGTTCTGAGTATGCTCCATCATAAATTAGGCCTTCATATTCTCCAAAGTTTTCGTCAATATTACTGAAACTAGTTGCAGATAAATTGTCTACTTGTTGTGCAAAGGTTGTATCAACATCCTTCGTAAGTTCTTTCCAACTTATTTTCCCATTTCCCATATCTTCTATTAATTGTTCTAATGTGTTTTGTAAATCCTGTGAGTATTGATGTAATTTTTTTAGGTTATCTAGTTCTTCTTGAGATAAATCCTCTCCATTTATTGTTTTTTTTGCTAAGGAGTGACTGTAATCGCTTACTTGATTTAAAAACCTTGCAGTGTTGGAAAGCTCATTTGTTGAAATTGGTAGCTGTGCCAAATACACCTGTGCTAAATTTGCTTCTCTCCATATGTGCATTAATGTTTCTGATGCTTGTTCTGATGAACCTGTAATTGTAGATTTTGCCAAATAATTTTCAGTATCATTTATATAGTCTACAAGCTCATAAAGTGCTAGGTTATAGTTGTTTTCTGAAGCAATAGCATATTTACTTTTTTGTTTATAATATAGTATTCCCATTATTATTAAGGCAACTAATAATATTATTGCTATTCCATACATATAGTTTTTTCTCATTGTTTTTAAAATATTTTCTTTCATAATTCCTCCCTATTTGCAAAAATGATGCTTTCCAATTGTTTTTACTATGGTTTTTGACCATATCCATTTATTTGTTGCTGTATTTGGATTAAAATAATATACACATCCATTTGTTGGGTCCCAGCCATTCATGGCATCTCTTGCAGCTTTATATACTGTTGAATCTTCTGAAATTGGATGGTTAATTTGTCCATCTGATACGGCTGTAAATGCTCCTGGCTCATATATAACACCTGCAATCGTATTTGGAAAATCTGGGTGTTTTACTCGGTTTAGTATTACAGCCCCAACAGCAACTTGTCCTTCGTAATTTTCACCTCTTGCTTCTCCATTTATTGCTCTTGCTAGAAGCTGTATGTCTGAGGTTTGTCCTCCTGATGCTGCATTTTCATTATTTGGAATTGTGAAGATTGTTAATAGAATTATGGCTATCAACATTCCAATTGCTATTATAATTTTTTCCATAAAATTCCCCTTTTTATTGTTTAGTTTTATTTTTGCCTAATTTTATTAAATTATTCTTTTTTTTGCTAATTTTGTGGTATAATATTTGTGGTGAAGTTTATGAATAGAATTTTAATTTTTTATGGTTCTTATGGCGGAGGGCATCTTTCTGCTTCAAGAAGTATTAGAGATTATATACAAAGCAATTATCCTGATTCTGAAATTATGATGGTTGATTGCATCGAATATATCAATAAATTATTTAACAAAGTAACTACAAAAGCTTATGTTGATTTTTCGAAAAATGCTAGATGGATTTGGAAGCAACTGTATTACGGTTCTGAAAGTGGTGGTTTGGCAAGGATTAGTAATTCCATTAATAGAATAATGGCAATTAAGCTTGATAAGCTTATTCAAGAATTTTGCCCTACACTAATTATCTCAACACATCCTTTTAGTAGCCAGATGTGTGCCATTTTAAAGCAAAAGGGCAAAGTAAACTGCACACTTGCAACAGTTATGACAGATTATGCCCCACATAACCAATGGCTTGTGGCTCATGAATTTGTTGATTATTACTTTGTCGCACATGAAGGGATGAAAGAACAATTAATCGAAAGAGGAGTTGAACCAAATAAAATTTATGCAACTGGAATTCCACTTTCAAATAGATTTTTACTAAATTATGATAAGCCAAAAATTTTACAGGAATATAATTTAAGTCCAGATAAAAAAACAATTCTCTTTTTCTGCGGTGGTGAGTACGGTTTTGGAAAAGACAAAACATTCAATAGATTAAAAGCTATTATAGATACTTTTCCTAATTTACAAGTAATTGCGATTGCAGGAAGAAATGAAAAAATGAAAGAAAGATTTGATGCTCTAGTTGAAGAAACAAATTCACGAAATACAGTTAAGATTTTATCTTACACAAACCAAGTGCCAGAACTTATGAGTGTTTCTGATTTGGTAATTACAAAACCCGGAGGGCTTACAACAACTGAAAGTCTTGCTTCTGGTTTGCCACTTATTATAATTGACCCACTTCCTGGACAAGAAGAAGAAAATGCTGATTTTATTGAAAAGAGTGGTGCAGGAATATGGATAAAAGAAAATGATGATATTCAAAATATTTTATTTGATGTTCTTGGAAATACCTATAAATTGCAAGACATGAAAATTAGAGCAAGGCTAATTGCGAAAAAAAATTCAACTAAAGACATTTGCGAAAAATTATTGGGATAACATAAAAACTCATCTCATATATTTATAAGAGGTGAGTTTTTATCATTATAATTCTCTTCTTCCTTCTAAAGCTTTACTTAATGTAACTTCATCTGTATATTCTAGGTCTCCCCCAACAGGGATTCCATGTGCAATTCTTGTTACTTTTATTCCTATTGGTTTTATTAGTTTTGATAAATATATAGCTGTTGCTTCTCCTTCTACTCTTGGATTTGTTGCAATTATGATTTCTTTTACATCTGTATCTTTCAATCTTTCGAGTAATTCTTTTATTTTAATATCCTCTGGTCCAATTCCATTCATTGGAGATATTGAACCATGCAAAACATGGTAAACTCCTTTAAATTCATGTGTTTTTTCCATTGCAACTACATCTTTTACATCTTCTACTACACAAATTGTACTTTGATCCCTTTTAGGACTTGCACATATTGGGCAAGGGTCTGTATCTGTAATGTTAAAACATTTTGAACAGTATTTTAAATTCTTTTTTGCTTCTATTATTGAATTTATAAATTCATCTGTTGCTTCTTTGCTTTGATTTAACATATAAAAAGCTAATCTTGTTGCTGTTTTATGCCCTATACTTGGTAATTTCTCAAAGCTTTCAATTAATCTTTCAATTGTTGGTGAATAGTATGACACTTTGTCCTCCTACATTAAACCTGGTATATTGTATTTACCAAACCCTGCTGATTGTGCACTATCTACTTTTCTCATTGCATCATTTACACATGTTATGATTAAATCTTGTAGCATTTCAACATCATCTGGGTCAACAACATCTTTATTTAGTTTTAATTCTAAAATTTGTTTTGAGCCTGAAACTTTAACGCTTACAGCTCCTCCACCTGCTGTTGATTCAAATTCCTTTGCTTGTAATTCTTCTTGAGTCTTTTCCATATCTGCTTGCATTTTTTTAGCTTCTTTCATTAATTGATTGATGTTCATTCCACCAAATCCTCCCATGCCTGGGAATCCACCTCTTTTTGACATTTCAAATCATCCTTTCTTTACTCATCTATTACATTGAATGGTAGGTCTAAATCTTCTGCTAGCCCCTCTATTCCTTGTTTTTTCGTTTGTTCTTGTTTTTCTAGTTTATCTAATATTCTAACTTGCATATCTGCACCTTGTTCCATTGAAACAATCTTTTCAAGAAAAATTTTATTTTCATGTTCTTCTAATACTTTTTTTGCAAAATCTGTAACTTTTCCCGGAAATTCTATCCCTACAATCAAATCATTTACCAAAACTCCTTTTGTTCCAAGTAAGTTTGCATATATAGTCATTTTACCACTTTGTCTAACTTTATCCAGTACATTTTGCCAATATGGTACATACTTGCCTGGATTCTTTGGAGTTTCTGTAGTTCTTACTTGTTGTGGTTTTGCAGGTTCTACCGTTGTTTTTGCAGGTTTCTCATTTGAAATTAATTTTCCAGCCTGTTTTGGCATAGAATGTACTTGTACTGGCGCAATATAAGTTTCCTCTATTTCCATGCAAGCTTTAATAATCCCTGTTTGAAAAATTATATTTTTCTGTGTTGATATTTTCATACTATTTGCAAGTTCTGATAATTCATATATTAACTTCAATAATCTTTCCTTTGTAACTTCATTTGCAAGATTTGTTATAAATTCAATATCTTCCTTGCTATATAGCTCTAGCTTTTTAGTTGTTTTATATATTAATGTGTCTTTAATAAACTTAATAACCTCCCATAAGAAATTATCCAAGTCTTTTCCTTCGCTAATTATTGTATCTGTCATGGAAATTGCATTTTCCGGATCTTTTTGAATTATACTTTTGGTTAATCCTTTTATATATGTTAATTTGGGCATTCCAACTAAGTCGCGAATCATATCTTCATTAATAACACCTTCTGTGTCTTGACTACACCTTTCAAGTATGCTTATTCCATCTCTTAACGCTCCTTCAGCAAGAATTGCTATCATTTTAAGCGCATCATCTGTGATTTCTATATTACTTTCTTTGCAAATTATTTTTAATCTTTTTATAATATTATCAACTGTTATTCTTTTAAAATCAAATCTTTGGCATCTTGAAAGTATTGTTGCTGGTAGCTTTTGTGGTTCTGTTGTTGCCAAAATAAACTTTACATGTTCTGGTGGTTCTTCAAGCGTTTTCAAAAGTGCGTTAAATGCTCCTGTTGATAACATGTGAACCTCATCTATAATATATACTCTATATTTTGCAACAGTTGGCAAAAAATTTACTTCATCACGAATAGCTCTTACATCTTCAACACTATTATTTGATGCAGCATCCATTTCAACTACATCTGTTAGTGAACCATCTAAAATAGCCTTGCAAATTTCACACTCATTGCATGGTTCTCCATCTTCCTTAGGATGTAAGCAGTTAATAGCCCTAGCCATAATTTTAGCAGCAGATGTTTTACCAGTACCTCTACCACCGCTAAAAAGATAAGCATGCCCAACTCTATTTGCTACAATTTGATTTTTCAAAGTTTTTGTAATATGCTCTTGACCAACCATTTCGTTAAAACTAATTGGTCTAAACTTTCTATATAAAGCAGTATATGCCATTACTAAAATCCTCCTATTACTACAAGTTGACCTCTCTATGGAAAGCAACTCACATAAATATTACCATTTATCGCTGCTTCCTTCCGGACCTGACGAGGTTCATAGCTCTTTATTGAATTACTTTCCATACAGAGGTCAACTTCATAACCAATATTATATAATGTGTTTTTAAATTTGGCAAGAGGTTTTTTAGAATTTTTTATATTCTTTTAAAAATCGTTTTTAAATCAGTTTGTTCTAATGTTTCAATTCCATTTTCTATAATATTTCCTGTTGGTAAATCTAATGTTATCTTTGTTTTTAGCTTTACTCCGCTTTCTAGTTCTATGATTAAATCAAAGGCAATATTATAGTTTAGCTTTTCTTTTCCTATTTGCCTTAATAAAGTTCCATCAACTTTTATTGCTTCATTTTCATTATACTGTGTTTTTTTCAAATCTTTGAGAATAACTGAAAATTCAATGATTCCACCTTGATTTGAAATTGCTAGTTTCTCACCTTTCATATAGGTTTCCTGTGCCCCATAGTATTCAATACTGTCTTGAATTTTATATTGTTCAGTGTATTCGTATAATTTTGTTCCCATTGATGGTCTATATATTTCTATTGTTCCTGGTGTTTGCTTTTTATCTATTTGTATATTGTTAATTGTTACTTTTTTTATAATAGCTTCTTTTTTGTAATTAGGATTTTTTTCAATAGATATTTTTATATCATTTGTTTGGTAAATGTCTGCAGTATAAATTCCTTCCTCCAAATTCAAATTTTGAGTTTTAGCTGTACTTACAACTACCATTTTAGGTATTTTAAATGGTGGTACACTTTCGCCTTCTACTTGATATTTATACAAAATAAATGCTACAACAATCAATACAAGTACTGTTACTACAGCAAAAATATATGCTCCAATATTCATTTTTTTCCACTGGTTTATTATCATTTTATCCCTCCACTTTTTCTTAAATCCTTGAAAAAGTTCTTTAAAATTTCTTCAGATTTTTCTTGCATTATTCCGTATTCTATATTTGTATCATATTCTTCTTTATATTTATTTATATCTATTTTTTCCTTTTTCTTAGGATCTAAAGTGCCTATATAAATATTTTTAATTCTTGAGGAAAGAATTGCTCCCATGCACATATCACATGGTTCTAGGGTCACATATATATCACAATCCACAAGTCTCCAATTATTTAGCTTTTTATTTGCCTTCTGAATAGCCAAAATTTCCGCATGCGCAGTTGCAGTTTGCTTTGTTTCTTTTAAATTATGCGCCCTTGAAATAATCCTGCCGTTTTTAACAATTACAGCTCCAACAGGGATTTCTAGCTTATCATAAGCCTTTTGGGCTTCTTTTAGAGCTTCTTTCATGAATTTTTGTTCCATATTATCACCTTTGTTCAAAAACAAAAATGGTGCACTTAGCTGGATTCGAACCAGCGGCCTCTCCCTTAGGAGGGGAGCGCTCTATCCACCTGAGCTATAAATGCGTGTACCTTTTATATTTTATATCAACTTTTTAAAAATTTCAATAACCAGAGTTTGAAAACTCTTGCTCTGGTTATATATTTTCATTTTCATCAACTTGTTTTTTTATTTTATTTGCTTTTCTTCTAATCCTAGACATTGCAGTATCTACAGATTTTGTTTTGCAATTTAGTTTGTTTGCAATTTCCTCATAAGTTCTGTTTTGTTCATAGTATTTCAATACATTTCTTTCATGTTCACTTAAATTGTCATTTATTGTTTTATTAATAAATTTAAAATACTCCTTTTTTGCAATTTCTTCTGAAGGATCTTCTATACAATGAGCATTTAAAATATCAACAATTTCCTTATCACTTTCATCGCTTTCATCACAAATTTGTGCATTTATTGAAAATGCTGAATTAAGTGGAATGTTTTTTTGCCTATTTGCTGTTTTTATTGCAGTAATTATCTGGCGTTCAATACACATATTAGCAAATGTTTTAAAGGAATTTTGCTTGTCATTACTAAAAGCCTTTGTTGCTTTATAAAGGCCAATTAATCCCTCTTGAACAATATCTCCTTTTTCTGCCCCAACAATAAAGAACTTGCTTGCCTTCATATTAACAAGCTCAGCATACTTATCCATTATATAATCCAAAGCCTGAGAATCCCCAGCTTTAATTTGCTCAATAACTACTTCATCTGTCATATCATTATAATTCTTAGCCAAATTGGTCTTAACTGTCATTTCTTTATCAGTAACCTCCTATAAACATAAACTTGAAAATTATTACCAATAAATTTCTATATTTTGCTACATAATAGCATTTTATCACAAGTTTGGTGGTTTAACAAGGGGTTTGGGGGAAGTTTAGAAATTATTTTTGGAATTATATTTTAAAAATTGAGCTTAGAATACAGTGATATTTAAAATGCTCCTAAATATATTTGACATTTGCTGAGCTAAAAATAAATAAGAGCAGGTTTTTATTAACCTACTCCATTCTCTATTATAGGAATAATAGATACGTGCAAAAATATTATAGCAAAGATTTTCCTATAAAGCAAGTAGCTTTTAATGAATATTATGAATATTTATTGGTTTTATTGACATCTTTGTTTTGATGTGCTATACTACTTATGGAAGTTGACTGCAAAGTAATATTTGTACTTGACTTCTTTTTTCATAACCTTTTTTCAAGCTATTTTTGTTTAGATAATTCAAGTGTTCTAATTATGGTGCATACGATTATAGTTCCATATTCTGATATGATATAATTTCAATATCTGGAGGAATTGCTAGACAGTTGTTATAGTTTCATATTATATTTTGATATGATATAATAATGGAAAAATTAAGTAAAGAAGATTACAGAGTTATAGTTCCATATTATATTTTGATATGATATAATGAAAATGATTATTGTAAGATAAGAGATTTTGTTATAGTTCCATATTATATTTTGATATGATATAATTACAAAAACATCTTGAATAAAACCATAACTGTTATAGTTCCATATTATATTTTGATATGATATAATGTTACTATGCAAGAAATCATGGAAAGGCAAGTTATAGTTCCATATTATATTTTGATATGATATAATGATAGCAGACAAATCATGGTTTAGAATAAAGTTATAGTTCCATATTATATTTTGATATGATATAATCATTTTCTTTGTTAATATAAAACTCTTGATGTTATAGTTCCATATTATATTTTGATATGATATAATTTAAATTTATCATTTTAAACACCTCAAATATGTTATAGTTCCATATTATATTTTGATATGATATAATTTCTTAAAATAAACATTCTTTACACCTCCTGTTATAGTTCCATATTATATTTTGATATGATATAATGAAGTTGAAAATTGGTTCAAAGATTATAATGTTATAGTTCCATATTATATTTTGATATGATATAATATTTAGATTCACAAGATAATCAAAAATCTAGTTATAGTTCCATATTATATTTTGATATGATATAATACAATATTTTTCACCCAGCCAAATCCGTTCGTTATAGTTCCATATTATATTTTGATATGATATAATAAATATTATTTCTAAAATTATCTAAAACCAGTTATAGTTCCATATTATATTTTGATATGATATAATTGTTTTAATGTTGGTTGCACAGATATAGTAGTTATAGTTCCATATTATATTTTGATATGATATAATTCTAGCAGTTGTACACGGCAATTCAGCAACAGTTATAGTTCCATATTATATTTTGATATGATATAATGGAACTAAATGGAGAAGTTGTAAGTCCAATCGTTATAGTTCCATATTATATTTTGATATGATATAATTTCATTTGAAATAAAATTAAACATATCTTCAGTTATAGTTCCATATTATATTTTGATATGATATAATAAGAAATGTACGCGGAGCATAAACAGAATTGTTATAGTTCCATATTATATTTTGATATGATATAATAACAGCAAAAATGAAAACTAATAAAACAATGTTATAGTTCCATATTATATTTTGATATGATATAATTTTTCCTTTGTTATATTAGAAGTTAAAGTAGTTATAGTTCCATATTATATTTTGATATGATATAATTGATTCCAATAAAAGCCAGCAAATTCAAGCATTTGCTGGCTTTTATTTTTATTTTTTTGTTTTAAAATAAGCATAAATTCTCATATTGGACTGGTTTTTCATAAAAAGATTTTTTTCCTAGTAATATTTCAACATTATCATATTGTTTTTCTGTAATTACTAAAGTCCTTATTGACCCCTCATCAGGAACATTTGATCTCAATCTTTGTTTATGAAGTTCTACCATATCATTTCCATTGCAAACTCTTGCATATACTGAAAACTGTATCATGTAGAATCCATCTTTTATTAGAAAATTTCTAAATTGAGTTGCCTTTCTTCTTTCTTGTTTGGTTTTAACTGGTAAATCAAAAAACACTATTATTCTCATATATTTATGCATAACAATATTCTTGTATTCCTATTAGTTCTGGCAGAACTATAAGGTTTTCATTTTTATTCATACTTGTTGATAAACTTTTTATCATGTATTCTACTGCTCCTTGTACATTGAATTTTTTACCATCTATTAAAACCAAACAATTAACAATATTATATAATATTTGCTTATCTTGTGTTTCTAAATATTTTTTAGTTAAATCTATGTTACTTGCCACATATAAATCTACCAATGGTCTAAAGCACTCTATAATGTCATCAGCTAGATTAAAATTATTTAATTGGTTATGATGAAATATTCCCAAAGCTGGTTCAAACCCATACATTATTAATGTTCTGGCTATTATGCCTCTTACTATTGCATAGCCATAATTTAGTGCCGCATTTTCTATACAGTCAATTTTTCTATTCAATGGTTCATCAAATAGAAATCTAAAATAATATGCTGCAGCTCTCGCTTCAACATTATTGGTATCTCCTGAATTAACTCCAAGTACCATTTCCATCAAGATTTTGCTTTCGTGTTCTTTTCCTAACTCTAACAAGCATCTTGCCTGATTTTCGATTTTCCTTTTTACAATGTCCTGCCACATTCTTTTGTTTAAAGGTTTACTCATCTCAAACTGCATTTTAATATTTTTAAGCTGTCTTGAGTAATTATTAGTACCTATTAAAATTCCTGTTGGCAAATGTTTTTCATCGCATACATATAAAACTATATCATGCTCTATACACTTTTTTAACATATATGTTGTTACAGATGTTCTTTGTGATTCAATACATATACTATTAATATCCTCTAAAGGAATAGTGTATTCATTAGTATCTTTCATTACAACTAATTGTTCATTTTTTATCTTAAGTTTTACATCATTTTGAATATAAACATTTCTAAAAGCCATTGTAACGCTTAAAACAATTTATTTCAAGCTTCCTCCCTTCTTTAAATTACTGAAATCTTGTCTTTTTTCTGGTAGCTTTACTTCATGATAATTTCCTAAAACATCTACCTCATATTTTTTGAATTCTTGCAGTCTTTTAATTCCTAAACCTCTTCGTTCATATTCCCCGTTATGATTTATACATGCTATTGCAGCCGTTGAAATGTCTGCATTCACATAATATGCAAACAATTCATTTGTATCTAAACTCTCCTTATCCTGTTTATTTATAGATGTTAGCTTTATCTTGTTTTTGCTTTTTACATAGAACAAATCTCGTGGATATAGGGAAAATATGAAATCTTTATCTTGCATTTCTTTCCATTCTGCATATGTTTTTGATGCAACACTTGCCTTGTTTGGCAATTTATTTTTAATAGTATCACTTACATAGATTGGAACAAAATAGTATCCTTCTCCTTCTACTTTAAATACATCTATTCTAATCATATCTCCATTAGCAGCTATAGCCTTACCATTATTTAACTCAACAGCAAGAGTAGTTTTATCTTCTAGTTTTACCTTTTTAACAAGTGGACCTGGTGTTCCATCTGATTTTGGTTTATAAAATGGTTTTTTAAATGCTTCCGTTCCATTTCCGCCAAACTTTCGCAATTGCTCCACTAGTGCATTATACAATAATTTATCATCTTGTTTTTGGCTCTCTGGGTATCTCTCAATTTCTCCATTTTTATCTAATTTTAATTTTGTAAGTTCTGTTTTCGTTAGTGTTTTTAGACCTTCATCACTTTTTCTAAGTCCTCGAATTGTGTCTAAGTGAGCTTGTCCTGTTATTTTTCTTCTTGGCATTCTTGAAATAAAAATTGGTTTTACATCATCATAATCATCATAAAATATTTTTTCTGTTAATAGACATTCTTCCATTCTTGCTTTAGTTTTGCATGTAGTTCTTATATCTAGCTCTTTCCTAAACTTCGGCCAAGGTTCTGGGAAATTGCTTCCATTCTCTGCTTCATATTGTTCTTTAGTTATTATTTCCCCAGTTTCTATGTCAATGTATTCACCTGAATTTTTCTCATATCTCCCATCAATATATTGATAATATTTTGTAATTCTTTGAATCATCCCTTGTGAAACTGTCGCAATTATTGCTGCATCAATTGCATGATGTTCATCCCCATTTTCTCTTATTTTATTTATTCCTAATCTCTTTCTTATATGACTAGTTATTTGCCCATTTACTGTAAAAACTTTTCTTTCAAAATTTTCATTATTCGAAAATTGAACATGATTTTTAATCAAATTATACATTAATCTACTTATATATTGTGTATCACATATATTTCTGTCTTTCCATTCGTTTGCATCTTCTCTCGTAAATTTTTGTTTTAATAACCTTTGTTTTTTTGAGTAATTCTTAATAATATTATTTACTCTTATTTCATATTCATCTAAGTCTCTTCCTTTTTCTTGCATGTATTGATATGGTATTCTATTGCCCTTCTGTCTATTTTCTGATGAAAGTACTAAAACTTTATTTTTATATGTATCATCAAAACACATGCTATATGGTATAATATGATCTACATCAACAGCTTCTGTAAATAAGTCTTCTATTGAAATACGTTTGCCTGAATAAACACATATTCCATCTTGTTCTTTCCATAATTTATATTTTACTATATCTTGTCCTGTTGGATTGCTCTTACCAAGTTTCAAAATGTCTTCTTTTGCTTTCTCATTGCTTTGCATATTATTTTCTTGATTTTTCTTTATATTTTGTCTATCTGCAAAATTTTTAGATAGTTCTCTTGCCAATTCAACATTTATAACATCAGGTTCCCCATATGTTCTTGTTATAGCATTCAATACCTTTATAGCTTGAGATACTGACCTTTTTACAACCGGATTTGATAATTCTTGTTCTAAATCTCTTAACGCAATTTTTTTCTTTTTTTCTGTATTAACTACTCCTCTAAAGTCTTCATACACTTCATTTACTGCTTTATCATAAGTGTAACCTTTTTCAAGATATGGTATTATTTTTTTCATTGCTTTTATTGATAAATTACCAACCTTTGAGAATGATAATTTAAGTATTTCATTTATTATATTCTCAGGCAAATTAAGTTGTGCTAGTTTTTCAATTCTCTTATTGTCATTTTTGTAAAGTGTAAGCACTGTACCTATTACATCTAATTCATCTGTACTTAACTTAAGAATATAGTTTTTTTCAGCTTTATCCATTGCTACTCTCATTTTATGGTAGCTTTCAAATTCCTTGAATTTTCTTTCTTTTTCGGCTTTTTTATTGATTTCATCACTAAAAACGTTTGTTGCTTTGTAATGTATCATGTTGAATCTTTCATTACCTTCTAAATTTAATGCTGTACGCAATGAAGCATATGTTAAAGTTACTTTAGCTTTTGCTAAATTTATGATTATATTTCTCTCATCTTCGGTTAAAGGTCTTTTAAGCACTTCTTTTTTTCCTGTTTCATTGATAATATGCTTTTCAATTTTTATATGATTTATATCTTGTAATAATTTAAAATATTCAAATGTATATGTAGCCTTTGCAGCCCTATTTTCTTCCTTTTCAAAAGTGCATTTTCCTAACATTTTTTCTATCTGATTTCCTGCATAAATACTTGGTTGACCTGGTCCATCATCAAAATTTCTTTGTGATGTAAATATATTTATATACTCATCAATGAAATCAGAAGTTATATTTACATTCAATTCCTTCTGTTTATTTAATATTTGCTTAGTTTCATCTAATAGTAATTTTCTAAGTGGAGTATTTTTATAATCATCTGTGGTATTACGTACTTTTAAAAGAACTCTTCCATCTGGCATTTGCATTTTGAATTTTTCATCTTTTAAATACATTTCTCCAACAGTCCTATATCCCTTTTCTTTCATTAATAATTCATTTTCCTTAGTTGCCGTTAAAAGTTTGCCCATCTCTTTATCATTTGTTTCCTCTGACTTACTATTTGATTTGTAACCTCTTCTTTTTACGAAACTTATCAATATTCGCGAAAGTTCACTATTAGTAAGTTTTTCATCAAGTCCTTTCACTCTTAATTCATATGGATTAAATTGAAATTTATATGTTGCATACATATTTTCTATTTCTTTTGTTGTCATGATATTATATTTTTCCAAAAGATTTTTTGTTCTTTTTATTCTATGGTTTCTTCTCCTTAATCTCCTTCTAGTTTCTCTAGCCTCTCTTCTATTCAATGCAAGTGAAGATCCATCTTTTGGGTTTTCTGCAGAATCAAATATTCTTGCTCCCAATTTAACTATTCTTTTTGGTTTTCCCGTATAATCATCTTCCAAAACAGCCCATCCCACAGATGCAATACCTAAATCCAACCCTATCCTATAATTCATTATTACCTCCCATATATGAAGATAGCTGTTCATTAGTGAACAGCTAGAGCTTTACGACTCATAGGTCTTATTATAGTAACCTATTCTACTTTGATATGATATAATAAATTGTACGTTCCATATACAATTTACTATTTTATAATATCATACTTTTTTCCATCTGTCAACTTTTGGTAAAATTTTACCTCACGTCTTCTATCTTTATCCCCCTCAACTTTCTAACCCAATAACTCATCACATCTCTATTATATTTCCTCATAAAAAAACACCTCTTACAATAATATGCTTTATTATTGTAAAAGGCTTTATTTTTAAATATTTTCATAATGTGTCCAAAGGCTAAGTATTTTGATTGTTTTTTCTTCTTCTAGTATTTGATAAACTAATCTATGCTGTACATTTATTCTTCTTGAATATGCACCTTCTAAATCTCCTACTAGTTTTTCATAAGGTGGTGGGTTTTGAAATGGATTTTGTTTAATTATTTCAATTAATTTTTGAACTTTGCTTTCTAGTTTTATTGCTTTTATTTTAGGAATGTCTTTCAGTACTTTCTTTCTGTACACGATTCTATACACTACCATTTCACCTCTTTTTCATCGACACATTCATCAATTGGCTCTTTTAGTCCTTTTATTATATCTTCTTTTAATCCTGGTATTGATGAAATATATAAAGTTTCCATTATGTTATTATAATCCTCCTCTGATAGTACAATAGCATTTCCATTTTTTGTAGAAATGTTTATTGGTTCATTATATTTTATTGTTTGGTCTAATAATTCATATATATCTTTTCTAAAATTTGTAACATTTACATTAGTCATCGCAAAGCACCTCCTGTATTTATATTATAGCGTACGTTTTAGCGTATGTCAATATATGTGTTTATTTTTTACAAATTAGATTGATATTATGCACTTTAATACAATGAGCATATACATCATCTCCTATTATTGAAATGTTTTTTGGATTTTAATTCTAGGAAGATTTCCTAAAATTTTATAGATTGAATACTGGTATTATACACTCATTTTGATTGTTTGTAAATAAATTTTTCGTTTTTTAAAAAACACCTCTTACAATAATATGCTTTATTATTGTAAAAGGCTTTATTTTATTTATACTTCTTTATCTCAACTATTCTTTTTCCCTTTCTGTTCTCTCCTAAATCAGCTCCTACTATGAACTTTCCCTTTCCTCGTATTATCAATACATCCCCTATATTTACTATTTTTGATTGCTTTGTTTCAATCTTACAATTTATTGAAACCTTCTCGCTTTCAATGAGCTTTGCTGTTTCGTTTCTTGAAAGTTTTGTTATTTCTGATACTATGTTGTCTATCCTCATTGAGTTTGATGTTATTTTAAATATATCAAAGTCTGGTTCTTTTACTTCTATGTTGTCTATGTCTATTATTGATATTTTAGATTTTT
>USHY01000002.1 GCA_900554635.1 uncultured Clostridium sp.
TGTTAAAAACCTGATATTTAACAGTTACCATTTGGCTATCTGTTAATTCAATAATATCACCATTTTCTAGTTCATTTATCTTTCCAAACATTGTTTTGTTTAGATTGTTGTGTCCTGCTAGGACTACATTTCCCTTTTGGTTTATTTTTTCTCCGTAAAATTTTGTGATTGATAATTTAAGGCTCTCTTTATTTGTTTTTTCAAGTATTGGGTACTCAATATTTATTTTTGGTATATTTATTATACCTATAACCTTGTAATCACCTATTTTTGCATCAATCTCTTGTATAACATCTATTTTGTTTTCTGTAGTTTTATTTTCTTTTTTTATTTCCTGCAATACTTCTTGTGTGGCGTTTTCAATCTTTTTGCTTTCCATGCTTTTTCTTATAACAAGTATTGATAATACAATTGCTGTGATAACTAGTATTACAAGAATTGTTTTATATACTGTTATCTTCTTCATTACTTGTTCATCTCTTTTTTCTTTAAAACTACAATTCTAATAGATACAATAACTATTGCAACAACAACTATTGCTAAAGCAACTAATAATGTGTTGTTATCGTATGTATATGGTAATATTGTTTTTACTTCTTTTTCAATAACTTCTTCATCATATTTTTTTAGTGATGTTAGGAAATGTATGTCTGATTTGTTATCTCCTTTTACCCATAATATATATTGGTCACCTGTTTCAGCTTCTTCAGGTTGTTTGATTGTATCATTTTCTATTGTTTTCCAATCTTCTAATTTTAGTTCTGATTCTAATTTTGTTTTTAAATCAAAAAACTCTTTGCTTGCTTTGATTTCTGTATATTTATCTGTAAATTTATTTTTTTCTAGTAGTTCTGCTAAAGCAAATAGATTATCTGTATCTGTTGTAGCCTTTCTTGGAACTAGACTATATTTTCCATCACTTAAACTATCTACTATTTTTGCTACACCTACTGTTTCTGTAATTCTTGTTCCATTTTCATTTACTTCATTTACAATTTGTTCTTGTTTAAGTTCTACTGGTATTTTCTTTGATATTTTGTTTATTTTTTCTAAGTCAGTTTTTATAATATTGTCATCAAGGTCAATTTCAAAGCATTCTGTTTTTGTATCTATTTTAATAAATAGATATTTTCCAGCTGTTGAACCACTTGCATAAGCAATATTATTATGTCCATCAGCCGTATCTTTTGCAGAGTTTTGAAAAGATAGTGTTGTAATATCTGCATTTTTATTGTCAGAAAATGCAAATTGAAATTCCTTATCTAAATATCCTTTTACATAAATTATACAGCTATTATCTTCTTGTTTGACTATAACTGTTGCTTCATTTGTTGCATAGGCAAATATAGGCATTCCTATTGTGAATATTCCTATAATTACTACTATTAAAAGAATTTTAAGTTTTGAATTATTCATTATACTCCCCCTAATTTTATAGTTTTCGATATTACCATTATATTGTAATACGACATTAAATATTATACCTCAAATGGAATAATTTGTAAAGTGTTTTATGTAAATTATATTTTTTTGCTCAAAAAAAATGCAAGAAAGTCTTGCATTTTTAAATTTAATAATTATTCAGCTCTTGCTAATATTACTAGTCTATCTTTACCATCATCAGTACATGTTGATAGCGAAACTTCTATGCTACTGTTGTTTCTCTCTCTTGTAATATATTCCGTATCTGTTGATGTTGTTTGAAAGATTTCATAGATTGTGTAAGTTAATGTTTTACCTGTTAAATCTGTTATTTGTATTTTGTCTCCATTTTCTAATTTTTTGTTGTTTGAAAAGAATTTTCCGTTTCTATAGTTGTGTCCAATTATTACAGTATTTCCTGGTTGATTTAATTTAGGATTTGTTGGGTACATAACTCCAACTGCTACTTCAAGTGCTGCTGGAGATGTGTCTAATAAAATTGGATATTCTGCTTTTGTTTTTGGAATTTTGATGTATCCAGCCACTGGAAAATCTTTATAGAACTTTGTTTTTCTAATAGTTGTAGTTCCTCCTTGATTATCTGAAGATGTGTTGTTATTATTTATAGTATTTTCATCAACTGGTTTTCCTATGATGTTGTCATTATCATTTACTGTATTGTTGTCTTTATTATCATCAATTGTGTTATTTGCTTCTTCTTGCAAATCTGCTATTACTCTTTGCTTTTCTTTTTCATCTTCATAATTTTTATATGCCTTTATTGCTAAAAATGTTGCTATACCAATGATTGCTATTATCAAAATAATTAATATTATTGTTAAAACAGTACTATATTTGCTTCTAAACATATTAATCCCACCTTTTACATATACTTAATTATATCACACACTTATGTATCTTGTAAACTATTGGGCTTAACTCATTATGGATATTTCAGCAAATTTTTCTTTTTTGAAGTTTTTATCATATTCTATGTTATCAAATATTTCTGGCATTTTTTCTTTAAAATGAATAAGTAGTGGAATCATAACTTGTTCAACTGCTGGATGTGCATGTGCATTTGCTCTTAGAGCTAGAATGTGTTTCCATTCTCTAATATTGGCTGTCATTGTAACTTGTGCTGCTGTTGAATGTGGTAAAATCATTCTCATTTGGTCTGGTGTTGCTCCAAGGCTTGCCATTTTTAAATAGTGTTTTTCTATTTCACTACATGCAGTTTTCCATTCTTCATAAATTTCTGTATTTTCATCTATATTTACTGGCTCGATAAATTTTATTTCATTTTCAAATTTATCTTTTCCATAATTGCAATATCGTGTGCTTTCAATTGAAAATGATGCAATTCTGTGTCTTGTTAAATCTTTATATACACCAACATCGCATATCATTCTTATTGTAATTTTCTCATGTTCTAATATTGATTCATGTCCTCTATTTATACAGTTTTTTAAAAGTGTTTTATAGCTTTCTTCTGTTATATTGTTTTCTGAACGATAACATGTTCTGCAAGCTCTTTCTAGGTTTTTCATTATTTTATTGTAATCAACTTTTTCTATTTCTACTACTGGTTTTACTATTTTCATTTTTTCCTCCATTTAAAATTTCCCTGTAAAAAAAGGCACTAGCATGGTGCCTTTTTTTCATTTGTTTCTACCTTCTGGTAGTGCTGGTACATCTATAACTATTCTAATTTTAGTTATACGTTTGATTGCTTGTACAAATTTACTTTGTTTAAATCTTTCCCATAATGATGGTTTCACTTCAAATCTTGTTTCTTCAAAGTATTCATCTATTGCTTCTTTATTTTCAACAACTTTATCAACTTTCTCTTCTTTGACTTCTTCTTTCTTTGCTTCATATACTGGTGTTGGTATTCCTCTTAGAGCTTCGGCAATTTCTATTCCTATATAGCTTAGAGCCTTTGATCTGTCTTCAATTCTTTCCATATCTATTTCAATATGTAAGTTGGTTTCTAGGTTGTTAATTCTAGCATTAACTAATTTTACAGCATCTTCGTAGTTTTCTGGAATTTTGTTTTTTGTTTTTCCGATTATTGTTAAGGCTTCTACTATATCTTCTGAAACTATTTCAGATATATCTTTTACTTTGTTTTTCCATTCTTTATCTTTATTTTGAGTTGCTTCTAATACAAGTTTTAACTCATTTGCTACATTTATATTTTTTTCTCTTTGTCTTATTAATACTTCTATTTGTTTTGTATTTTCTTCAAATTGATTTGTAGCATATTCAACTAATTCATGTGCTGCATTATACACACTTCCAGGAAAGTTCTTTTTATTTGGATATTCAATTAAATAAATTTTAATTGAGTCTATCAAGTCTTTAAAAAAGGCATCTTCTTCTAGTTGAACTATTTGTTTTTTACTGTTTGGATTAATTAGCTTTTGTACCTTGTCAATATTAGATAATATCTTTTCTTCAGTTATTATCATCTTAACGTTTACTATGCCTCGTTTTTGTCGATTAAAAAATAGCATTGTAAACTCCCCTCCCTTGTTTATATTGTAAAATTCCTCTTATTGTTATTATACATTTTTTTTTCGAAAATCTCAATAGTTTTTTCTTTACATTTATATTACATTTTTGTTACATTTCTGTAATATTCTTGTCACATTTTTGTAATAATTGTACAGATTACAGCTAAACCGAAGGATTATTCTATATATAGCAAATGCTTTGAAACTTCCTTTTTTTAAGAAAGCTAGTAAGAATTTTATTACAAGAATTCCAACTAAAAAGCTGGTTAATATTCCTAGCCAGAAGGCTATACTTGTAAATTTAAAATTGCTTACATTAACTAATACTGCTGCTGCAGTTATGGGTGTTGCTAACAAAAATGAATACTTTGCAGCACCTTCTCTATCTACGCCAAGTGCTCTTGCAACTGTCATTGTTATTCCTGAGCGTGAAACCCCTGGGAATGCTGCTGCTAAACTTTGTGAAGCTCCAATTATTACTGATTGTTTTAATGTTATATCTTCATACTTTGTTTTGTTTTTTGCTTTTTTATCCACTATGTAAAGCATAATTCCCATTATAATTAATGTT
This sequence comes from uncultured Clostridium sp., assembly GCA_900554635.1. GTDB lineage: Bacteria > Bacillota > Clostridia > TANB77 > CAG-508 > UMGS1781. The sequence continues at coordinate 4,513 of USHY01000002.1, forward strand.
ATTGAAATTATTAACATTTCTAGGTTTAAGCTTTTTTCAAAAATTTTTTCGGAAACTTTATCTAAAATCAAGCTTAATATTCCTGCTGGAATAGTTGATATTACTAAGTACCAAAAGATTTTTCCATCTGTAGTTTTTTTCTTTTTAACAACTTGGTTGTATCCACCCACAAAAAGTCTTATCCAATCTTTAAAAAAGAATATTACCATTGCAAGTAGAGTACCGATATGTAATGATACATCAAATGCCTCTGGCATTGCTTCCCATCCTAATATCCAAGGAAATAAATTTAAATGTGCTGAACTTGATACTGGTAAAAACTCTGTTAACCCCTGTACTATTCCTAAAATTATTGCTTGATAAATTTGCATTTTAAATTCCTCCTAATCATATGTTATGTTTGGTTTTATTTTCTATTCTATTTTTTCGTGTTGTTTAGCTGTTTTGTTAAGTTATATGTATTATTCAAATATTCTTCTATCTCCAATTCTTCGGCTGTTTCTTGGTATTTACTTTTATTATTATCATGTGGTTTTGATATTTGATTTTTTATTGAAAATAGTATTGGTTCACTTTTCATTTGTGCATAGTATGTTGAATCAATTTTTATTGCATTTTCTATGTCTTTTATTGCCTCTTCTTTTTGACTTTTCATTATGTGGATTTTAGCAAGTTCAAAGTATGCTTTGGCTTCTTTTTCGTTATACAAAGCGTTTTTAAAGTTTGTTTCCGCTTCATCAAAATCTCTATATAGTAAAGCTATTTGTCCTAGTCTGTAATATGCTAGGTACATATCCTTGTTTGTTTCTATGGCCTTTTGGAAACAGCTTTTTGCAATATTAAAGTCATTTATTTTTGAATAACAAATTCCTAGCTCATAGTATAGTTTAGCATTGTTTGGATTATATTTTGTAGCACTGTTATATACTTCTACTGCTTTTTTATATTCGTTTTGCTCTAAGTATATTTTTCCAAGTAAGTTTGATGCTTCTAGTGTTTGTGGTCGATTTTTTAAAAGTGTTTCTAGCATTTGTGTTGCCTCTGTTTTTTTGCCAAGTTCGTTTAGCAGTACGGAAATTTTGTAGTATGAATTATAATCGTTTTTCTTTATATCTAACACTTTTACATATTCATCTATTGCTTTTCTCATGCCACCTTCTTGCTCATATATTCGTGCTAACATTTTATGTCCTACAAAACTGTTTGGATATTTATTTACTAAGTTAATTAATATCTTTTTTGCTTTTTTCTCTTTTCCAAACCACAACCATATTTGTGCTATCATTATTCTTAATATTTCTGAAGCATTTATATTTCGTGATTCCAGAATTACAACTAGTATAGGTATAATTATGCAAAGTATATATAGAGTTATTGTAATTTCATTACTGTTCAAAATGTTAAAGGATATTCTTAGTAAATTAAGTAGTAAACCTGTAGCTTGCAGTAGTAACATAAGTAAGTATGTTATATCATTTTTTCTTATCATTTTTTTGAATAGTATATGTACAAAAAGGAAAAACGAAATAATTGTAAAAGCAATTTGTTCTAGCATAAGTGCTATCATTCCCTTCTATTTATTTTGATTATTGAATTTTTTTCTATAGTTTTCTATGCTTTTTTCTATTATTTCTTCTGCTTCTTTTCTTCCTAATATTTCTTCAACTACTGTTTCTCTATGTTCTAATTGTTTGTACACTTCAAAGAAGTGTTTTATTTCGCTTGATATGTGTGCTGGAATGTCTTTTATGTCTTGGTAAACATTTAGGAATGGGTCTTTTTTTGCTACTGCTATTATTTTTTCATCCCTTTGTTCATTATCTATCATTATTAGAACTCCTATTGGGTAGCACTCAACAAGTGTCATTGGATCTATGTTTTCTTCGCATAGAACTAGTACATCAAGTGGGTCATTATCTTCTGCGTATGTTCTTGGAATAAACCCATAGTTTGCAGGATAGTGTGTTGAAGTATATAATACTCTATCTAATCTTAACATTCCTGTTTCTTTGTCAAGTTCGTATTTGTTTTTACCTCCTTTAGTAATTTCTACTACTGATATAAAATCATCTTTTTTTATTCTTTCTTCGTTTATGTCATGCCATATGTTCATTTTTTTCTACTCCTTTTAAATATTTTTTTAGTACTATTTTTTCAAATGGTCTTTTAAGTCTTGTAAGCCATATATCTCTTGTATCTATTGGTTTAGTTAGTATTGTAAACATTTTACTTCTGTTTCCACCATATACATCTGTAAATATTTGGTCCCCAACTACAGCTATGTTTTCTGGTTTTAGTTCCAATATTTGCATTGCTTTTCTGAATCCTTTTTTACTTGGTTTATGGGCAAAGTATAAATATTTTAATTTTAATTTTTCTGCTACTTTTTTTACCTTTTGTACTTTGTTTGTATTAGATAGGATGCACATTTTTATTCCTTGTTGTTTTAAGTTGTTACACCAGCTTTCTGTCCCTTCTAAAATATTTTTGTCGTAATCTATTATGGTGTTATCAATATCTAATATCAAGCCTTTTATATTGTTTTTTTCTAATAGCTCAAAGGTAATTTTCTTAATATTGTCCAAATATATATTGGGATATAAAATCATTTGTCCTCCATTTTTTATTTGATAATATTTTTGCCCCTACTACTATTTCGTTGTAGGGGTTTTATTTACTGTTCATATATGTTTCTAATATATAAACTGCTGATATTGTGTCTACAATTTTTCTCTTGTTTTTTGGCTTAATTCCTAAGTCGTTCATTGTTTTATGTGCTTGTACAGTTGTAAGCCTTTCATCTACAGTTTGAATTTTAATTTTGTTAAATTTGCATTTTAATTTATGAATAAATTTTTGAGTTTTTTCTACTCTTTCTGTTTTTGTGCCATTCATATTAATTGGCATTCCAACAACAATTGTTGATATTTGATATTTTTGAGTTAGTTCTTCTATTTTTGCTAGAACTACTTTGTCATTTCCATTGTGATTAATTGTTTCTAACCCTTGTGCTGTGATACCTAGCTCATCTGTTATTGCTGTGCCAACTCTTGCATCTCCATAATCTATACCTAGAATTCTCATTATTCATCTAATCCTAAATAATTTTTTACCATTTTTTCAAGCAATTCATCTCTTTCAATCATTCTTATTATGTTTCTTGCTTCTTTATGGCTTGTTATATATGTTGGATCTCCAGATAAGATATATCCAACAATTTGGTTTATTGGATTATATCCTTTTTCTTCAAGAGCTTGATACACCTCTTTTAATATCTCTTTTGTTTTTAAGTTTTTATCTTTTTCAACTTTGAAATTCATTGTTTTATCGCTTATCATTTTTATCCCTCCTAAATACAATTTATTGCAGATTCTGTTTTGTCTGCTTCATCTAAATAGTTTTCAAGTTTTTTTGTAACTTCTTCTATACCAGTGCCTTTATAGTATGTTCCTAATATGAAGTTGGTTTTTGGATTTGTTTCTGGCTCTTTTTTGTTTTTTGTAACAACTTGGATGCTTTCAATATCTTGTTTTAACTTTGTAACAAATTCAACTGTTTCTTGTACTTCAGCTCCAGAAAATACTATTGCAAATTTAGGTCCCATGTATCTTACAAATACATAATCTGATGAAATGCTGCTTTTTATTGTATTTGCAACTTGTATAATAACTTCTGTTCCTACTTTTCTTCCATAATTTTCGTTTATTTCTTCAATATTATTAATTATAAACATACATACTGTACTTTTTCCATATCTATCAATTGTTGTTTTCCCTTTTCCATAAATATATTCAGCTGAGTATAATCCTGTTGTTTTATCTACTCTATATATATTTTCAATTGTGTTTTGATATGATATTGTTTTTAGTACTGATATTATGTTTTCCCTTATTACCTCAAGTATGCCTGTATCCATATTATCAAATGCATGTGCAATGTCACTTTCTATTATCCAATATCCTATATAGATGTTATCTATATACAATGGGAAGAACATTGCAGATTTTGCTCTAGTCATTTCAACTTTTTGGTAACTTAGTCTTTCATTTGGGCTATTTACTGTTACATATTTTGTCATTGCATTTTGAATGCTGTCTTGAAACATTGGGTCTGTATGAAGGTTTGTCATAGTACTCCACAATCTTTCATCAACATTTGTTGCTTTAAGTATATATTCTGCTCCATTAAACACAACTATACTTGAATATTTTATGTTGTATTTTTCTATAAGTATGTCATTAATTATTTTTATTTTATTTTCTGCTGAAGTGTTTTGTCCTATTGTATCCATAAAGTCTTGAAGTACTCTTAAGTTTGCAATTTTTTCATGTGTATTACTTAGACCTTTTATTTTTTTATATGTTGATAAATTATATAGTACAAGTGCTACAACAATTCCAACAAGAACTACTATAACAACAATTAATCCTATATCCAATTTTTTTCACCTCTTCTAATATCTGCTTTTCATTCTACTTAAAGTCTCGTTTACCTGACTTGAAAAGGGCTCCCTATTCTCATTTTTTCCACCAGAATAATTTTGCCTTCCAACTAATGGATATACCATATTTGCCAATTGTCTTAAAGATTCTAAAAATGTTTTTGTATAACCATTTAGACTAATAGAACAATTTACTAATGACTCTAAGTATTTTATATAATTTTGCACTTCAAATGGTATTTCACAAAACATTATATTGTCTCTATCAAAAAGTTCTGTCATATATGTCATATTTGGTGAATTATAACAAGACATTCCCCCAATTAATGTTTTTACATTTAGATTTCTTACTCGCTCAGATTTGTTTATTACTATTTTTAATTTTTCTGGAGCTAGTATTCCTTTTGATTTTAAATTTCTTAAAAATGCAGTAAGTGGTTGAATTGTTAAAACATCCATTGTTTGTACTAAATATATTTCTTGGGCTTTTGCAAATATTTCTGGATCTGTTTCAAAGTCTGTATCTATTAATACTGCTGAGTATCTGTTTAGTAGTGCAGTTAAAATAGTTTCTATTTTATAATCTCTTTCATCCCCTGGCATTTCTGTATAAATTGTTAGATTTTTATTTACCTTTATTCCTTCAGTTACTCCTCTTTGAAGATTATCCATACAATTTTTTGCAATATTTCTTAATTTTTCTTCATTGTTTGTATATATGTAATAAGCATTTTTAGATTTTGTCATATCCAATATTGCTGTTTCAATTCCCATGGAAGATAGCATTTCTGCTGTATTGTTTACTACAAATGATGTGCCATTTTTTGTGGTTCCAACAAATGCTACCAATTTTCTGTCACTAGTAAGTAGAGCATTAAAACTAGGGCTTGAGTAGTTACTTGTTGTTATAGAATTGTTTTCACTAAACATGTTGCTTGAATTAGTTTGTGGTTCTACAGGTCTTACATTTTCAATGTTGGTTGGCTTTATTGTTGGCTCTTCATGATGTTCTTCACGATGTTCTTCCTGCTCTTCTAATCCAAATAGGTCTGGTTCTTGCTCTTGATTTATTTTTTCATCTTCCATATTGAACAAATCAACTTCTTGTTCAGTTTCTGGTTCATCAAGATTAAACAAATCAACTTCTTGACCTTTTTCCTCTTTTTCTTCATCTATTTCAAATAAGTTTGGTTCTTCTTGTTTTTGCTCTTCTATTTTCTCATTTTCCTCTGGCAATGGATTTTTTCTTGGTCTTCCCCTACCTCTTTTTGGTTTTTCTTCATCTACTTCTGGTAATGGATTTTTTCTTGGTCTTCCTCTGCCTTTTTTTGGTGGAATTATTGTTTCTTCTTTTTTTTCTGGTTCTTCTGCTTTTTCCTCTACTTTTTCTTCAATCTTAGGTTGAGTATTTTCTATTTTATTATGGTTATCTATATTTTCAACATCTACAATTGCGCTAGGCTTTATATCTGGTTTTGCAACATTTGGTATTATTACTTTCTGAATTTTTTGTGTTTCTAATGATGTTGGTATAACTACTGATTTGATTGTTTTTGGTTTTGCAAAATCTCCAAGTAGATCTAGCCCTAGTTCATCATTTTCTTCTTTTTTTCTTATCTTGTCTTTATAACTTTCTGTTCTTCCTCTAGCATCAAATCCGTTTATTGCTGAATTTGTTACTAACTGTTGATATTTAGGTGATCTTTCTTCAAGTACGGCTTTTACATTCATTGGTAAGTATTTAATAATTATTTTTAATTGACTATCTGTATATTGTGATACTATGTTGTTAAAACTATCTATATACTTGTCTTCATTTTTACCAAGTCTTGCATAGTGTGCTCTTATGTTTTCAACTTCTGCTTCACTAACACTATTTTCACTATCATCATTTAATTCACTTTCATGAATCTCATAGTAAATTTTTGCACTTTCTTTATCTCTTGGTCTGTATATTAATTTGCATACTTCATCAATACTTCTGTCTTGGCCAATTATTGCGTTATATATACCAAGCTTATATAATTTTCCTAACATATCATCTGTTTTTCTTCTTCTATCAGCACAAATTAATATTATATCTATCTTTTCATTATTAAGGCCTTTTGCTTCTTCTGCGATATTTGTATATTTATCTAGTAAAAATTTGTCTATTGAGCTATAGTTGTTGTTTGCAAATGGCTCTAGGTCTTCACTTATTACAACTCTACTATAACTTTTATCCTTTTGTAATTCTCTATATATTGCATTAAAATAATAAACATTTTTATAAGATAATATTTCCTTATAATCTTTTTGATACTTTTTTACAATTGCATCTAAAACATTATCATTATTTACTGCAAATAAGATTTTCATATGTTTAACCCCTCCAACCTGTTACTACAAGTGCATATATGAATGGTAATACTTGACAAATTACTAATATTGTAACAAAAACTATTACAGTACCAAATCCTCTATGTTTATAGTCAAGTCTTCTTGTTCCCATTACATACTGAAATACAAGTCCAATTGCAATTCCTGCAAAACATAGTGGAATACTGTATGGTTGTACAATTTCTTCTATTATGTATCCTGTCATTCCATATGCTTCTGAACCGTATCTTTCAGCATAAAATTCTTTCTTTTCCTCCATTTTTGATTTTACTTCTGTTACATCATTTTGTGTTTTTTCCCCTAAATTATCTGCATCAGCTGCAAATACACAATTTATTGATAATAAACAAATAATTATAAATAATATTGCAATAGTTTTTTTCATTTTATACCTCCACTACAACTACTTTTTTCACTTATAATATCATACAATATTTAGCTAAAAATAGCAAGTTTATTTTATGATTTTTTTATTTTTTTTCATAAAAAATTGCTTGCCATTTTCTTTTGTTGGCAAGCAATTAAATTCTAATTTTCTCCTTTAAGTTTTATATCTCTTACATGTTCAATTTTTTCCCATTTTGTATTTGGTTTTATTAATGCTTTTATGTTTATTGCAATCCAAGAAGCCAAAAATAATGGATAGCATAGTAGACCTTTGATCATAGGTTTTATCGGTCTTTTATCTAAGATTAATGTTAATAATGCTGTTAATGGTGGAATTACAAATGTTGCTACTAAATATTTTGCATAATTCCATACTAAGCCCATTAGAGTCATTCCATCTCCTAAATAGATAATGAAATTTATTACCAAAATCGCAAGTGTTACTATTAATATTGGCATTCCCATAAGATATAATAATCCATCTACATTCATTAATTTTCTGTTCTTTACAACACCTGTTGCTAAATCTTTTAGGTAATATTTAAAGCATTGTATATGTCCAACTGACCATCTTGTTCTTTGTGTCCAAGATTGCTTAAATCCTAGTGGTTGTTCATCATACACTATTGCATCTGTTGCCCAACCTAATGCTCTACCTTTTGATATGTTTATTAATGAAAATTCTATATCTTCTGTAAGAGTTTTTGTGTTCCAGCCTTCATTTTTAATCAAATCGTATTTTACCATAAAACCTGTTCCATTTAAAAGTGGAGATAGTCCCACATTATATCTTGCTAAATGATAAAATCTGTGCATCATCCAGTAAAATAGTGCATATCCGGCTGTTACCCATGTGTCATCTGGATTTTTTATATCTCTATATCCTTGTACAACTTCTTCACCTTGGCATAGTTTTTTGTTCATTGCCTTTGTGAAGTTTTTATCAACTATGTTGTCTGCATCAAATACGAAAAGTGCATCATAATCAACATTTTGTTCTTGCATTTTCTTTAAAAACCATTGCATTGCATAGCCTTTTGTTTTATGTTCTGGGTCATTTCTTTCATAGACAATTGCTCCTGCTTCTTTTGCAATTGTAGCTGTATTGTCTGTGCAATTATCAGCAATAACATATATATCCAATTTATCTTTCGGATAGTCTTGCTCTTTTAAGCTTTCAATTAAGTTTTTTACAACCCTTTCTTCATTATGTGCAGGAATTATTGCCATGAATTTATGTGTTTTGTTAATTAGTATTGGTTTTTCTTTGAATTTTATTAATGAACAAACACTAATTGCTATATTATATATCCAAAATATTGTCATTATTCCTACAAGTGCTTGTTGTAATATATATAAATAATCCATTTATATACTCCTTTACATTGCTTCTTCTGCTTTTATAACTTCTTCTGAATGATTTTCTTCATCCTCTTTATTTACAAATTCTAAACTACTAATTGAAACTTCGTATGCTATTCTAGTTTCTACTGTTCCATCTTCATGTTTCTTTTCATATGGTCTTGATTGAACTCTTCCTACTAGTTTTAATTCTGTTCCAATTGGCATATCTTCACAGAATCTTGCATTTCTTCCCCATGTTATACATGGTATGTAATCTGATTTATTATAAGCTCTATTTACTGCAACTAAAATATCTGCTATTTCTCTACCAAATGGTGTTTTTCTATAGATTGGTTTTCTACATATATGACCAACTAGATGAACTTCATTAGGTATTTTTATGTCTTCATCTTCACCTTTTTCTCTAATTTCTTTTACAAATACTGTTAGTACTAATCTGCTTCTAGAATCTTCATAAGCATTATAAGATCTAAACTGACCTTCTATTACTACTTGTTTTCCTATACTTAAGTCAAAATTTGCTATTAATCTTTCAGATATTGTAATTGGTATAATATCTGATATACCACTTAAACGCGGAATCTCTAAATCAAAGTTAAAGAAACTCTCCCCATAAATTTCGTGACTGAATTTTTTCTCACTTGTAACTTTACCAACTAACATAATATAGTTGTTTTGTGAATAATTTGTAACCAATTTTATTTCCTCCTTTTTTTCGTCTGCAAGTTAATATTTTACTTTTAGACTAGTCTCACTTTCCAAGACATTTTATATTATACTACATTTTTTTGGATTTGTCTACATAAAATGGTAAAATTATGTTAATTTTGTTGTTTTTTTTGTCTATCCTATGCTTTTTTAATATCTAAAACTTTGTATTTTGCAACTCCACCTGGTGTATTTGCTTCAACTGTTTCTCCTTTTTTTGCTCCAATTAATGCTGCACCTATAGGTGATACATTTGAAATTCTATTTTTTGATAAGTCAACTTCAGTTGAACCAACTATAGTATATTCAAGCTCTTCGTTAAATTCTATGTCTAAAATTTTTACTGTATTTCCTACTTGAACAGTTTTTGTATCTATTTCAGATTCATCTATAATTTTTGCATATCTTAATTTGTTTTCTAAATCTACTATTTTTATTTCATTATCTGCTTGGGCATTTTTTGCTTCATCATATTCAGAATTTTCTGATAAGTCTCCAAATCCTAAAGCGACTTTAATTCTTTCTGAGATTTCAGCTCTTTTTTCTGTTTTTAAATATTCTAGTTGTTTTTCTAAATTATCATAACCTTCTTGTGTTAATAAAATTTCTTTTTCATCCATCTTACATTACCCCTTTTTAAATTATCATAGTTTCTTAATCTTACTCTAATAAATACAATTTGTCAAGTAAAACTTTAAATTTTATGCAAATTCTTTTGTATTTATTTTTCCGTTTACTCCAATCAATTCTTCTATTTCTATTTGGTCTTGTTCTATTTGTTCAAATATTTGTTTTGAAGTTTTATTATATATGCTAGCTTCATAAATGTGTGTGCTTGTCAACCCCGGCATTTCATATTCTTCAGGTACTTTTATTTTCCAATCTTTAATATTTATTCCAGAAAATTTTTTAGATTTTATTTTTATGTTTTTAGGTATATTTATTAGTGTTGCCTGGTTTGGAAGTTTTATTCTATTTATACCTTCTTGTGGAAAGTCTAAATTAATTATTATATCTGAGCTTGCTAAATTAAAGTTTACATTATTTGTGTTCTTTATTATCATTCCTAGCTCTTCATATATATATTCTGCTATTTTGTTGAACTTTTTTGTATTATTAGTTACTATATTCAGTCTTTTTACACTCTGTGCTAGTTTTATTATTGTTTGTATATTTACTTCATTATTTTCGTTTACTAGAAGTGTAACTTCTCCTGCTTGTATATTTTTTTGTTTGTATTCGAAAACTTTTTCTATAACATTAAATACTAAGAACTTTGAAAGTCTTGTACCATCTAGTATGTTTATATTATTACTATACAATACATTTTTTATTGTTTCATTTTGCTCTAATTCTTGTTCCAGTACAACATTTTTTATTGCTTTTTCATAAAAAAATTGACTAAGTTTTTCCATTACCTTTTCTGTTTTCTTTTTTCTGGTTTTATTATTAATTGGTAGATATATTATTGTTTTGTCTTCTATTGTATCTGTTTTGAAAATGCTTAAAGTTTTATATATTAATTTTGGTTTTTTAGTTTGCTTTATATATATTATCATAATTTTATCACCTAGAACATTATATTTATTCTAGTGAAAAATATGACAAGTTATATTATTTTTCCTCCACCTATCAAAACATCATCTATGTAGAACACTACTGATTGCCCTTTTGTAATTGCTCTTTGTGGTGTTTCAAATTCTACCTTCACCTTTCCATTTACCTCTGGAAATAATGTGGCTTCCGCTTCTTTTGCACCATACCTTATTTTAGCATTTACTTTAATTGGCAAGTCTCTTTTAATATATACTGTGAAGTTTAAATTGTTAGCATATAATTCTTTTGAAAAAATATCTTTTTCATCGCCTACTACTAAAAGGTTATTTTGTGCATCTAGCTTGACTACATACAATGGTGTTTCATGAGCTATTCCTAATCCTTTTCTTTGGCCTATTGTATAGTGGATTAGCCCTTTGTGTGTTCCAAGTACATTTCCCTGGTTATCTACAATTTTCCCTGGTTTTGATTCTACTCTTCCTTTTTTGCTTAGAAATTTTGCATAATCATCATCAGGTATAAAACAGATTTCCTGGCTATCTGGTTTTTTAGCTGTTAAAAGGTCATGCTTTTCTGCTATTTTTCTTATTTGTTCTTTGTTTTCAAATTGACCTAATGGAAAAAGCACTTTGTTTATTATATCTTTTGGTATGTTATATAATACATAGCTTTGGTCTTTTTTACCTGCATTTGATTTTTTTAGTACAACTTGATTGTATTTATCACTAAACTCTGTTTTTGCATAATGTCCTGTTGCAATATAGTCACATCCTAGTTCCATTGCTTTTCTAAAGAAATAATTAAACTTTAAATATTTATTACATTCTATACAAGGATTAGGTGTTCTTGCATTTGCATATTCTTCTATAAAGTTTTCAATTACACACTTCTTGAATTCTTCTTTTAAATTTAAGGTATAATGTGGTATTCCAAGTTTATCGCAAACTCTTTTGGCATCTAATATACTATCATCACCACAGCATTTGCTTTGTCCTTCATCATCTTCTGGATCCCAAAGCTTCATTGTTGCCCCTATTACTTCATATCCCTGTTCCATTAAAATTATTGCTGCAACACTACTATCTACGCCACCGCTCATACCTAATAAAACTCTTTTCATTGCTATGTCTCCTTGTTATTAATTTTTGTTTACAAAATTCCAGCTATCCTTTAGCATTTCTTCTATTCCCTTTTCTGCTTTCCATCCAAGTTCCTTTTCTGCTTTTCTTGGGTTTGCATAACATGCTGGAATATCTCCTGGTCTTCTTGGTCCGATTTTATAATTTACTTTTACATTGTTTACTTTTTCGAAATTTTTCACTAATTCTAATACTGAATATCCATTTCCTGTTCCTAGGTTATATATTTTTACTCCCGCTTCTTTTCGTATTTTATCTAGTGCCTTCAAATGCCCCTTACTTAAGTCAACAACGTGTATATAGTCTCTTACGCCTGTTCCATCTTTTGTAGGATAGTCATCTCCAAATATTGTTAATTCTTTGTATTCTCCTTTTGCAACTTTCATAATATATGGCATTATATTATTTGGTATTCCATTTGGAACTTCCCCAATTAAACCACTTTCATGGGCACCTATTGGGTTGAAATATCTTAAAATTGCAATACAAAAATCTTTATCTGCAACTGCCACATCTTGTAGAATTTGCTCTATCATTAATTTTGTACTTCCATATGGGTTTGTTGTAGATAGTGGTGAATCTTCTGCTATTGGTAGTTTTTGTGGATTGCCATATACTGTGGCTGATGAACTAAACACTATTTTTTTGCAGTTATATTTTTTCATTGTTTTTAGTAAAATAAGTGTTCCTGTTATGTTGTTGTGATAATATTCAATAGGTTTTTCAACTGATTCTCCTACAGCCTTTAATCCTGCAAAGTGGATAACTGCTTCTATTTTATTCTCTTTAAATACATTATCTAATTTTTCTTCATCTAATAAATCTAATTCGTAAAATTTAAAATCTTTTCCTGTAATTTTTTTGATTTTTTCTAATACTTCTGGTGAGCTATTAGAAAAATTATCCACTATTACTAGTTCCTCTCCATTTTTTAGTAGTTCAACTGCTGTATGGCTACCTATATAGCCAGCTCCACCTGTTATTAATATCTTACTCATATATTTTTCCTCCTTCTTTTTTATTTTGCATCATATAAATTTTTGCCTTCTTCAATGTCTATTTGTAATGGTACTTTTAATGTTATTACATTTTCCATCTCTTGCTTTAGTATTTTTTCAACTGTTTCTTTTTCTTCTGGTATGGTTTCAATTAGTAATTCATCATGTACTTGTAAAACTATTTTAGATTTTATTTCTTTTTCTTTAAAAGTTTTATATATATTTATCATTGCAAGTTTCATTATATCTGCTGCTGTTCCTTGTATTGGTGTGTTCATTGCTATTCTGTTTCCAAATTGCCTTACTATATAGTTGTTTGAATTGATTTCTGGAACATATCTTCTTCTATTGAATAAAGTTTCAACATAGCCTTGTTCTTTTGCTGTATTTACAATGTTATCCATAAAAGTTTTTACTCCACTATATTTTTCTAAATATTGTTCAATATATTGTTTTGCTTCCTTTTTTGGTATCGAAAGTTGTTCTGCTAGGCCAAAATCACTTATACCATATACTATTCCAAAGTTTACAGCTTTTGCACTGCTTCTTTCTTGTTTTGTTACATTTTCTATTGGTTTATCAAACACTTTTGAAGCTACTTGTTTGTGTATATCTTCATTATTGTTGAAAGCTTCTATCATATGAGCATCATTTGATATGTGTGCTAAAACTCTTAATTCTATTTGTGAATAATCTGCATCTGTAAATATTTTGCCTTTTTCTGGTTCAAATACTTTTCTTAAATTTTTTCCAAGTTCATTTCTAGCTGGTATGTTCTGTAAATTTGGTTCTGTTGAACTTATCCTTCCTGTTGCTGTTGATGTTTGGTGAAAACTTGAATGTATTTTGTTTGTTTCAGGGTTTATATATGGTATTAACCCATCAACATAAGTTGAATTTAGCTTGCATATTTTTCTGTATTCTAATAATTTTTCTATTATTGGATGTGTGTTTTTCAATTTTTCTAGTACTTCCACACCTGTGGCATAGCCTTTTTTTGTTTTTTTAGATGGTGGTAATTTCAGTTTTTCAAATAGTATATCACCTAATTGTTTTGGTGAATTTATATTGAAATCTTCTCCTGCAAGTTCATGTATTTCATTTGTTAAAATATTTATCTTTTCTTTTAATTCTTCTCCATATTTTAGTAGTTTCTTTTTATTTACATATATTCCTTGGTATTGCATGTCTGCTAAAACTTCTAAAAGTGGCATTTCTATTGTGTTAAATAATTTTAATGTGTCTGTTTCTTCCATTTTCTTTGTTAATTCTATATATAGCTTATTAATTAAGTATGCGTAAATATAATTTTCTTTGTTGATTTTTTCTGTATCTTGTTGTTCAAATAGATTAAGCTGTTTTTCTTCTTCTGTGTCTCCCAAGTATGATGTTATGTCTGTTTTTAAATATTCATCTGTTAAGTACTCTATTGAATATTTATTAATATTTGAATTTAGTATATATCCGGCTATCTCTATATCATACATTAAATTATGTGGAACTATACCTATTTCTTTTAACAATATATAGTCTTGTTTTTGCTTGTAACTAATTTTTAAAATTTCATTATCCTCAAAAATTTCTTTAAAAGCTTCAATATTTTTAATATGATATGCTGCTTCATTTTCTTCTGAGTATATGGTTATTCCTGCTATTGTTTTATTTAGTATTCCAGAATTTAATTTTTCTTTTTTAATTATATAATAAAACATTTTTTTGGATTGCTTTATTTCTTCTTTGAGCTTGTTTAAGTTGCTTTCCAATAATTCTTCACATCTCAAATCAAATTCTTCAGTTTTTTTGGATGTTTGCTCTTTTTCTAACTCGAATCTTTCTATAAATCTATTGAATTTTAATTTTGCAAATAATTCAGTTACTTTTGCTTTGTCCCATTCTCTAACCTTCATTTCGTTTAAATCTTTGTCTATTGGTGTGTGTACATCAATTGTTCCAAGTGTTCTAGATAAGAAAGCTAATTCTTTGTTTTCTTCTAGTCTTTCTTTTAATTTTCCTTTTTGTTTGTCTATATTTTTGTATATTCCCTCTATATTTTTATATTCTTTTATTAAGTTTATAGCAGTTTTTTCTCCAACTCCCGGTACCCCTGGTATATTATCAGATGAATCTCCTGCTAACCCTTTTACTTCTATTAAGCTTTTAGGTGATAATCCGTACTTTTCCATTACCTTTTCTACTGTAAAATTATCAACCTCAGTTTTGCCTTGTACTGTGTGCGGTATTTTTACACTTATATGCTCATCAATTAATTGAAAACTATCTCTATCTCCTGTTATTATTGTTACTTCTAGGTTTTTCTTTTGGCCCCATTTAGCAAGTGTTCCGTATTATGTCATCAGCCTCATATCCTTCTTTTTCAATTATTTTTATATTCATTGCTTTTAAAATATCTTTTAATATTGGCATTTGAGATGCAAGTTCATTTGGCATACCTTTTCGATTTGCTTTATAGGCATCATATAATTTATGCCTATGTGTTGGAGCTTTTAAATCAAATGTTACAACCATGTATTGAGGATTAATTTCATCAATCATTTTAAACATTATATTTAAAAATCCAAATATAGCATTTGTATATGTTCCATCTTCTGTCATCATAAATTTACTTGCCATGGTACCATAAAAGGCTCTATTTAGCATGCTATTTCCATCTATTAACATTAAGTTTTCCATTTTTGATCCTCCCTATAGAATTACATCAATTATTGATATTATTATAAAAATTGATGATATATATCCTGCAATTAATTCAGAATATTTGAATTTATTACTTAGTTCAATCTTTTTTATTGATATACTTGAGAGTAGTAAGAATAGTACTGGGAACATATATCTCATTTGAAAACCGTTTATGTATTTTGATCCTACTTTTGTATATGATAAATACATCGCTGTACTTGTCATTGCGACTACTGCTAGGAATGTCATCATAAAGACAAGTCTAGTTCTACGCTCTAGGTGTTTTGAACTGTCTGTTATACTTATAAATAATATATATGTAAACAAGACTATAAAACTGTAATAATATGTTCTGTTAAAGAACATTGGTGCATTTAAAAAGCTTAATCCCTTTAGTGTGCTAAATGTTCTAACAAGGTGCATTAGTAGTATTTTACAATATTCTAGCGGATTTCTTGCTATAAATTCAAATTGTTTAAGTGTATCTGTTCCCTGTGTTCTTGGGTCTCCTGGTTCATTTATTCTAATTGCATACACTATTATAACACTAATTGTGATTATTATGAACAGTAGTGCTATATATTTTATATATTTTTTATTTTGTTTTATTATCTTTCTCAATGGTAATATAAATAGTGCTAAAGCAATTCCTATATATCCCACACTCTTTATTGTTGCAGCCAACATAGTTAGTATGATTAATATTGTTAATTCTTTTGCTTCAATATTTTCTTTGCTCTTTAATTTTAAGCAATATGCTATAAATAATGCTGTTGTTGCAGTTCCTATTCCATCAACAGAATACACTGAAGAAAGTGCAAGAAGCATGGGCATAAAAAATATTGCATATAGAATCTGCTTTTTGTATGGTAGTATCTTTATTGCTTGAATTATTATGAAAATAAATCCGATAAGATTAAATAATCTTCCTGTTAAATATATATCTGCTATGCTTCCGCCTAGTATTCTTGCAATAAATATTCCTAATCCACTTATTAGGTAGGTTATTGTTATATAATCATTTGGAGTGTCTTTTATATCGAATTTTTCTATATTATTATTTATATCTCCACTAGGGTATTTTTTATAGTATTGTACAAAACCTCTTGGAGTAAGATTTCTTGGCATTTCAACTACTGATTCATCTATGTTTGGTTCTTTTAAATTGAATTTTCCAATTGAAATACTATAAGATGCTAAAAAATGTCTTTTTTCATCTAGTTGGTTGTTAAATGTTATTGATATTGAAAAAATACTGCCAAGTAAAACTGCTGTTACAACTGCATTTTTCACAATGTTGTTTGAAAAATATAAAGTAAATAAGTTAATATTCAATAAAGCTATGAAAAAAATAATTGATTTTATTGTTATGCTTTGTCTCAAAAACAATATAATCAATCCACTAGTTGCTATTATTACTGTTAAAATAAGCACTATATCTACAAAGAAACACTTAAATTTGCTTTTAAAACCAGCTAATGCTGGTTCAATAAACTTGTCCTTAAATTTATAAAAAACGCAGTAAACTGCTATATATGCAATAAATCTGTAAATTGAAAGGTTATATTGGGTTATACTCTTGGTTACAAATTCATAATTACAATATAGCAATTCAAATATTATAACTGTAGCAATATATATTACAGTTGTAATTAATACCATATCTTTTCTATCTAGTTTTCTCAATAAAGTTCCCACTTCTAATTGTTTTTCCTTGTTTTTCATTTGATATCTCCTTGATTTTTCATTTTCATATTCTAAGTTTTCATTATTTAAAGATTATAATGTGCAAACCTTTAATATGGTAATGCTATTCTTAATGCAAATTTCCACATTGGCATATTACTTGAAATACATAGTCTCGGTATTCTGTAATTTGAATCTGAATGTTTAGCTTTTCTATGTTCTTTTCCTGGTCCAAAGGTAAATGCAAGTTTAAAGTTATTTTCTTTTAAGACTTCTACAAAGTTTTCATTGTAATCCCCAAAAGGATATGCTAAACATTCTGTTTGTATAACATTTTTACATTTTGAAAAATCTTCTCTTAGTTCTGCTTTTCCAACATTATATGCACCTTTTTCATGTAAATTATATGAGTGTGATGCAATATCTATATTAGGGTATTCTTCTTTGACTTTTGTTAATGTTTCTCTACTCATATAACCAGCACAGCCTTCTTCTGTATTTTTTCCTACACAAAAAACTGTTGCATTCATGTTATATTTTTTTAATAGTGGAAATGCTAATTCATAATTTGATTGATAACCATCATCCATAGTGATTAATACACACTTATGAGGAAATTTCTTTTTGTTTTGTTTATATTCATAGAATTCCTCTAAAGTTAGTGTTTTGTAGTGATGTTTTTTTAGATATTTTAGTTGTTCTTCAAATTTGTCTATATTTAATATGAAAGTGTTAGAATCATCTACATCTTTCCCAAAATCATGATATCCCAAAATTGCAACAGTTGGATTTGAGTATAGTATTATAAAAATTGTTGCTACTATTATCATTATAATTATTAAACTACATATTAAGATTTTTTTCATTATTTATTATCCCCCTTTTGGAACTATTCAATTTTTCCGAATAGTTCAAATTTGTACCAAATTCATGTGTTTCAAAAAAGAATTGTGCTAAATCTTCTTTGCTATATACACTATAATATTTGTAATCTTGATATATTTGAAATATACATAAAAACAAAAAACATATTATAAATATAATTATAGAATTTAATAAAAATTTTTTTAACTTTTCTTGCATTTTAAATTCCTCCAACAATTATTTTCCTCTTTATCTTTCGTAATTTGTTTTGCATATTTATCCTCTTCTCCAATAAAGTGTTAAGACTACAAATTTATTTATTATTATTTTCTTCAACTATATTCGTAATTTCCTTCAGTTTATTTTCCAACAATTTCTTATCTATCAATTTTAAAGTATATTGTGATACCATTGTTGGCGACATGCTTCTACTCATTGCATATTCAACTACTTGTTCATCTTTATTTGCACATAAAATTACACCTACACTTGGATTTTCATTTTCTTTCTTTTCTTGTCTATCTAATGCTTCTAAATAAAGTTTGATTTGCCTTGCCATCTGATAACATATATCTGTGAAAATATCCACTTGAAATTTGTCTATCTAATTCTCTAGCTGTATAATTATTTTTTATGCACATTCTTATATAAAATTCTTTTTCTTCTATAGAATTAGTAGAACTTAAAATCTTAACATTATTGCTCCAACTAATTTGTCTCAACAATGTTGAGACAATTTCATTATCTTTATATGTCTCGTAAAATTGTTTCATTCTATATATACCTGGTCTAGTAAATCCCTTCATTGTAGGATATTCTCTTTTCATAAAATCTACGAGTTTATTTACAATTTTGTCTCCCCAATTACTATCATTAACTTTCTCACTTATATATTTTCCAAAGTCCAATACAAAGATATTAGTTCTTCATTGACTTTTTTATAAGCATTGCTTCTTCTTGTCTCAATCATACTAATAATTTCAGAAAAATTCAGTTCTAAATTATTCACAAAAAGCACTTCCTTTCTCTTATTTTTACTCGCCTTTAATTTCCCTCTTTATCTTTCGTAATTTGTTTACCATATCTATCCTCTTCAGAAAATATACACCCACAATATTTTTGCATATACAACCCCAGTTCCCTTGCTTTTGCTTGGCCTTGTCTGAAGCCTGGGCGGAAGTCTATGTATAGGAAGTTTATGTTGTGTTTTTGGGCTAGTTCTTCACATATTTGTTTTAATTTTTCGTGTTTTTGATATGGACTTACAAATAGAGTACTTGTGAAGGTGTCATATCCGTGTTGTTTGGCGTATTGTATTGTTTTTTCTATTCTTACTCTATAGCAGTAATCTGTACACCTGTTTTCAAGATTGTTTATTACATTTTGGCAAAATGTTTGCAAGCCATATTCTTCTGCAAATATAGCTTCTGCATTTATACTTTTTGTATATTCTTTTAAGCAGTCTCTCCTTGCCTTATATTCAGTATATGGATGAATGTTTGGGTTGTACCAATATACTGTTGGTTCGATGTTTTGGTTTCTTAAATAATCTATACAATATACACTACAAGGTGCACAACATGTGTGTAATAATAGTTTCATTGATTGTCTCCTTTTGGTTGTTTTTTTTCTTTATATGCCCAAAATTTATTTAAAATAAAGTTAAGTGGAATTGTTACTATTAGGTTCATAAGAGTTGCTATATAGTGTGGTATTTCTAGTATGTTCTCCTCAACATGTAAAAGGATTGCTGTTAAAAATAATCCTGTAATTGAATAAGATGCATATACTTTAAGAAGTGATTTGCAATAATTCCTTTCTTTCTTATTTTCCTTGAATACAAATTTTCCATTTAATACAAATGATATATACACTGTTATAACAAAAGCTATTATATTACTTACTTGTGCATCTAAGTGTAATAAGTAATATGCTCCATTTGTAATAGCATAAGATAACACAGTATTTATAGCTCCTACTGTTCCGAATTTAATGAACTGAACTATTAGTTTTTTTATTTTTTCCTTATTTTCCATTATTATCTCCTAACTTTATCCCTAAATGTTCATAAGCTTTTGGTAACACAATTCTTCCTCTTGGAGTTCTTCCAACTAATCCTTTTTGCATTAAATATGGCTCATAAACATCTTCTATTGTTTCAACTTCTTCTCCAATAGTTGATGCAAGTGTTTCTATTCCAACTGGTCCACCTGAATAACTTATAGCTATTGTTTCTAATATTTTCCTGTCTATATTATCAAGTCCCATTTGGTCTATTTCTAATTTTTGAAGTGCTATGTCTGCTATTTTCTTTGTTATGTTTCCATCTCCTAAAACCGCCGCATAGTCTCTTACCCTTTTTAATAACCTATTTGCTATTCTTGGAGTTCCTCTTGAACGCTTTGCAATTTCCATTGCTCCATCTTCATCTATTTTTATTTCTAAGATTTCGGCAGATCTTGTAACAATCATTTTAAGTTGTTCTTCATTGTATAACTCTAGTCTATTTACTATTCCAAATCTATCCCTAAGTGGCGTTGTAAGTGAACCTGCTCTTGTTGTTGCTCCAACTAAAGTAAACTTTGGTAAGTCTAGTCTTATAGACCTTGCACTTGGTCCTTTTCCAATTATTATATCTAAGTTGTAGTCTTCTAGTGCTGGATATAAAATTTCTTCCACACTGCGATTTAATCTGTGTATTTCATCTATAAATAAAACATCATTTGGAGCTAAGTTCGTAAGAAGAGCAGCTAAATCTCCTGGCTTTTCTATTGCTGGTCCTGAAGTTATTCTTATGTTTGAATTCATTTCTGTTGCAATAATATTTGCAAGTGTTGTTTTTCCAAGACCTGGTGGACCATATAATAGTACATGGTCTAATGGTTCGCCTCTTTTTTTAGCTGCTTCAATATATATTTTCATGTTTTCTTTTACTTTGGTTTGGCCTATATACTCATTTAATGTTTTTGGTCTCAAAGAATATTCCGATGTTTCTTCATCGCTATTTTGCAAGTTTGGAACTAGTAAGCTTTCATCCTCTTCCATTGTATATCTTCCTTTCATAATGTGTTTTTATTTGCTTATAATACTAACTTTAAATTCATTTACATTTTGATAATAATGTTTTACATCAAAATTAACTACTTCATTTACATTAAAATAATCTATTTCCTTATATTCTGAACCTAAAAATTTTCCATCCTCATTATAAAAATCAAATTTTATTTTTAATTCCTTTATAAGTGTCCCTGTATTATTGGTAGCTTTTCCTGATATATAGCCTTTGTTTTTTGAGACTTTACTATCTGTAATTTCTATCTTTGGTTCTTTAACTAAAATTTCATAGTTTTGTAAATCCACATAATATGCTTTTGTTAGAAAATACACGAATATTTGAACTACTAAATATATAACAATTAGCATTACTACATATCTTAAAATCTTTTTCATTGCCATAACAAGCCTCCTTATTTTTGTTTATTATACTATATTTCATAGTAAATGTAAATGATTTTATAAATCAACTATCATGCTGGCTAGTTTTACCATGTTCACAATAGTTACATGTTGAAGAACTTCCTACATATCCATGTGTTGTGCAATAATAGTGACAACCTGACTGATTATGTGTTGAACAGGTAGTGTATACTGTTGTTGTAATTGTTCCCTTTCCAAAGCAAGTACCACAAGTATATTTATGTGCTCCACTTATTCTTTCATCTCTAAAATACCCACAAGTATCACACCATACTACTTTAAAGTATCCTCCACATTCACCAGAGCATTTGTATGAAGTTGCTTGAGTTGTCCCGTTGCAACTTAAGTTGTTATGTTGTGAAGGGGGATTACTTATTGCCCCAATTGCTTCCATAGTTCCATAACAAGTTAATTCTTTGGCTCCTCCACATGTTCCACAGGTTTCTTCTTTTGTTGTTTTATTTGCTGTACATTCTGTTGCATTATGATATTTTCCTGTTCCTGGGCAATAGGTTCTAAATTGTTTTTTATCACTTGTTGATGTTAATTTTCCATCATTTGCAGTTATATACCAATAGTAATCAGTATATTTTGTTAAGTTTGATGCTGATAAGTTTAAATATTTATTTTGCGTTGTAGAACTTGATGTAGCCATTTTAGTATATGTTCCATTTTCTGATGTACTTAGGTATAATTCATAAACTAAGTCATCACCTTCTTCATCTGAAGCTCTCATTCTTATTGTTGCACTATTAGTAGATTTATTATAAAGAGCATTATAATTAATATTTGGAGCTGTATTAACATATAATGTCTTGAAACTTCCATCTTTTGATGCTTCATCTTTTCCATCACTAACTACGGCTGTGTAATTGTATGTTGTATCTTTGTCTAATCCAGATAATGGAAACTCCCCATTATCCTGTGGTCCATATGTTTTACTTTCATTTGTTACACTGTGAATAACTGTAAGTTTATATGTTAAGCTGTCTCCATCTTCATCTGTACCAACAACAACTACTCTTGCTGTTGTTCCAGTTATATCTTTTACTGATACCTGTATTGCCGGTTTAGTATTAACTTCACCATCATCTTTTCTTCCTGGTAAATCAGTGTACTCATTTTTAATTTCATTTACAGTATCTTGCCCTGTTCCTATTGCCTCATCAATACCTTCTTTTCCACCTCTAGCTTTTGAAAATAGTCCATTAGGTATTACTAGTTCTGTAACTCCTAGAAGGATTATTAATACTATCACAGTTATTATTAATGAAATTAGTGTTATTCCACTTTCTCCTCTATCGTTTTTATTTATATTCTGTATTACTTTTGTATTTTTCATGTTTTTTCCCTCTTTCCTGTATAAAATTATTTAGTTAAAAATTTATGCCACATCTAAATTTATTTTATACTAAAAAACTACAAATTGCAATATTTTTTTGCAATTTGTAGTTTTTTGTAAAAATATTATTTTAGTTTTAAATATTTCATTGCTTCATCAATATTTTTCACACCTACTATTGTGGAATTATATGTACCCTTTAGTTGTTTTTTATTATGTTCTGGAATTATACATGTTTTAAATCCTAGTTTCTCTGCCTCTTTGATTCTTTTTTCAATCATGTTTACACTTCTTACTTCTCCAGTTAGTCCAACTTCTCCTATTGCTATTGCATTTTCTGGAATGCTGATGTTTTTATAGCTAGATGCTACTGCAAGGATTATACCTAAATCTAATGCTGGTTCATTTATTTTTATTCCACCAACTATATTCAAATAAACATCTTGATTTCCAAATGGAAGCCCTACTATTTTTTCTAATACAGCAATTAATAATGTTAATCTATTGTAATCTATTCCATTAGCAGTTCTCCTTGGAAATCCAAAAATTGTTCCGTGAAGTTAATGCTTGTAGTTCTACAAGAATCGGTCTTGTTCCTTCTAAACTTGCTACAACAATTGAACCTGCTGGATTGTTTTCTCTTTCACCTAGAAGAACTGATGATGGATTTAAAATTTCTGTCATTCCTTCTTCTTTCATTTCAAACATTCCAATTTCATTTGTTGAACCAAATCTATTTTTTACACTTCTTAATATTCTATATGAAAAATATCTTTCACCTTCTAAGTAAAGTACTGTATCCACCATGTGTTCTAAAACCCTTGGCCCTGCTATGTTTCCGTTCTTTTGTAACATGTCCTATTATTATTGTTGTTATTTTCTGTTCCTTACATGTTCTCATTATTCTTGCTGTTATTTCTCTTACTTGGCTCACACTTCCTGGCCCAGCTGTTATTTCATCTGAATACATTGTTTGTATTGAATCTATAATAACTAATTTTGGTTTTATTCTTATAATTGCATCTTCGATTAATTCTATATCTGTTTCTCCTAGGAATAATATATCATCATTTTTTATTCCCAGTCTATCTGCTCTTATTTTAATTTGCTCTGCTGATTCCTCTCCTGAAACATATAAAACTTTTCCTTCACCTTTTACTTTATCGCAAATCTGCAAAATTAAAGTTGATTTTCCAATTCCGAGGTTCTCCACCAAGTAATGTAAGTGACCCTTTTACCAAGCCTCCGCCTAGTACTCTATCTAGCTCCTCAAAACCTGTTAAAGTTCTACTTACATCCTGTTTTTGTATATTGTTTAAGACTGTTGGTTCTACTCTTTCTTTAATAATCTGCTTTCCCGTACTTTTTGATTGTGCTTTTTCTTCATAGCAAGTGTTCCATTCATTACAAGCAGGACATTTTCCAAACCATTTTGGTGATTCATTTCCACAATTACTGCATACAAATACCGTTGTTTGTTTTGGCATAATCTACTCCTTTATGAGTTGAAAATTTGGTTAAATTCTTCTGATGATATTGTTTCTTTTTCCAATAATCTTTGTGCTACGGCATGTAATTTATCCATATGTGCTAATATTAGTTCTTGAGCTTTTACATAAGCTGTGTCTATTAAGTTCTTTACTTCTACTCCAATTATATCTTCAATATTATTTCCAAATACCTGTAATTCATATTGTTCTTTTGCTTCTAAGTTTATTGGACCTACTCTATCACTCATTCCGTATTTTTTTACCATGTCTTTTGCAATTTCTGTTGCTACTTCTATATCATTACTTGCTCCTGTTGAAATATCGTTTAGAGCTATTTTTTCAGCTGCCCTACCACCAAGTAATGCTATTAATTTTTCTTCCATTTCTGTTCTTGAAATATAATATTTATCCTCATTTGTTTTATACATTGTATATCCACCTGCTAAGCCTCTTGGGATAATTGATATTTCTTTTACATCCTGTTGTGTTTCAAGGTATTTACTTACTATTGCATGTCCGGCTTCGTGGTATGCAGTTAATTTTTTATCCTTATCTGATATTACTCTACTATTTTTTTGAAGTCCTACTGTTACCTTTTTTACTGCTTCCTCTAGGTCATCCATTACTATTTTTTCGTGATGCCTTGTTGTTGCAATTATTGCTGCTTCATTTAGCACATTTGCAAGTTCTGCACCTGTAAATCCTGCTGTGTTTGCTGCAATATCTTTTAAATTTATGTCTTCTCCTAAAGGTTTATTTTCTGAATGTATTTTTAGTATTTCTTCTCTTCCTCTTGCATCTGGAACTGCTATTGTTATTTGTCTATCAAATCTTCCTGGTCTTAACAAAGCTTTATCTAGCATTTCTGGTCTATTTGTTGCAGCTAGTACTATAACTGTTTCATCTGTGTTAAATCCATCCATTTCAACTAGTAATTGGTTTAATGTTTGATTGTTTTCTGATTCTGCTCCGCTTCCACCTGTTCTTCTAGCGCCTATTGCATCAATTTCATCGATAAATACTATGCAAGGTGACACTTTTTTTGCTTTTTCAAATAATTTTCTAACTCTTGAAGCTCCTAGACCTGCAAACATTTCAATGAATTCTGATCCACTCATTGAAATAAATGGAACCTTTGCTTCTCCTGCTATTGCCTTTGCAATTAATGTTTTTCCTGTTCCTGGTTTTCCATAAAGTAATATTCCTCTTGGAATTTTTGCTCCCATTTCATGGAACTTTTTAGGTTCTTTTAGGAAATTTACTATTTCTATTAACTCGTTTTTTTCTTCATCTAATCCTGCAACATCTTTGAATGTTATGTTTGTTTGTTCGCTTTCTGCATCATACATTTTGCTTTTATCTCCTAAGCCTTGAAGCTTAAATAATGCAATAAATAGTACCAATATCATAATTGTTGGTAATAAGTTAAATAGTGTTGATGTTATCCTAACTAATGGACTTGTTTTTTTCTGTTTTAAATCAATTAAATTTCCTTCTTGAACTTTTGTCTGTACTAATTCTATAAATGCTTGTGTACTTGGTACTATAGCATTTTTTTCTTCATCATCATTTTTTAATTTTACTTTTATTGATGTACTTCCAACTGTCATCTCTATTTTTTCTACTGCATTTTCATCAATTTTTGTAATTAATTCTGTATATGAAATTTCTTTATCATTTTCATTATTTTTATTGTTATTTAATAGTGCAAAAGTAATTATAATTCCTGCAACAAGCACAACTATTGCAAATATTGTATAATATATTTTATCCTTTTTATTGTTTTTATTTTGGTCTTTCATTATTTGTACTCCCTTCTTATCTCTTTAGAAATGTATAGTGGATTCACTTCAAGTAATGCAGTGTTATTAAGTGTTATTTTATCTTTTTTAATATCTACAATTGTATGGTACATTCCGTATTGTACCAATTACATCATACCTTTTTTGATTTATTACTGTTGTTAATTTTTGTTTTTTGAAAATATTTTTTATTTCTCTTAAAGCTCTCCTTAATTTATCAACCGTTCTAAACATATCTGTCTTTTGCGTTACATTATATCCTTCAAGATATCCTATTGGTAAAATTGCTATTCCAGTCTCATGTTTTGTTTTGTAGCTATCTAGGTAGCTTATGTTGAATTTTGCTGGAACGGTTCGTATTTCTGCTATACTAGTTTCAAGTTCTCCAATCTTTTTTAAACCAATATTGTTTTCTGAGCAAACTCTGCCAACAAAAGCTGAACCAATTCTCGCAGAATTCAAGCACATTTCTGGGTAATTAAGAATTGCAGGTGAATTACAAATATGTTGTAGTTTTATATGAATTCCATGATTTTCTAATTTTTCTAATACTCCTTTAAAATTTTCAAATTGCTCTAGTGTATGTTTATTGTTTTTATAGTATGAACATGAAAAGTGTGAAAAAATTCCCTCAACATTTATATTGTTTTTTTGTAAACTTTCTATAGTTTGTATTATGTTTTGAATATCATAATACAAAAAGCCATATCTTCCAAATCCTGTATCTATTTTTATGTGTGCCTTAATATTATATCCATTTTTAGATAGTTCATTTACTAAGCTAGCATTTTCTTTTGAATCTACTGTAATTGTAATATTGTTTTTAAGGGCTTCTTCTAATTCAGATTTTAAATTTAATGGTGAAAGCATTAAAATTTCTATTTCCTTTTGACTTTTTCTTAATTCAATTGCTTCCTCTAATGTTGCTACTGCAAAATACTCTATACCATTATTCTTCAAAAACTCTGTATATTTTTGAAGGTCTAAGCCATAACCATTACCTTTTACAACTGCTATTATTGTGTAATTTTCATTTTTTGATATTTGTTTTGTGTATTCTTTCATTTTGTTAATGTTATGTTTCAAGTCTTCTTTACTCACAATTAATTGCTTCAAATTATTTTCCTCTTTCTTTTAATTTATTTTTAAATCCTGCAATTTTCTTGTATATTTTTTCACTAATCTTGTACATTTTATAAGTAATTGGTTTATAATTTATATATAGCTCACCTATAAACTCTGTAAACTCTGCATTAAAGCCTTTTTTGAATCTATATAAACCATATTGTGGATGGCTTTCATCAACAATTCCAACAACACCTCTGAAATCATACATATCTTTTTTATGTTCAATAGAGTACTTTATCATGTCCCATTGAAGTAAATAGTTTGGCATTAAATTTCTATGTGCATTACTACTTGCACCATATAAATACCAAATTTTATTACCATATATTATATCTATAATTCCTGAAATTGGCTCTCCATCTGAGGTATATGCCATCATTAATTTAAAATGTTCTGGAGCTAATTCATCATACATTTTTTCGAAATATGATAATGGTCTTATCATAAAATCATCACGCTTGCCTGTTATTTCCATTATTTTATGGAAGTCTTTTAAATCTTCCCTTTTGCCTTCTCTTATAACAACACCTTTTTTAGTTGCCAAACGTATGTTATACCTTGTTTTTTGATGAAACTCAGCAAATATCTCATCTTCTGTTTTGTCTTTTAAGTTTAATCTAAATACATATCTAGGTTGTATTCCTTCACTAAAATCTTTTGCATCATCTTTAATTTTAAAACCTAATTCTGTTGCTATTTTTCTAAATTCTAAATCATCACTTTTAATATCTGGTTCCCATTTTAAAGTAAAAGCTTTGTATTTTTTTGCTAATAGTTTTAGTCCTTCTGTTAGGTCTTGTAGAACTGCTTTGTCATGTATATTACAAATTGGTCCTCTTGAAATATACATAAAGTTGCCAAAAATAGGCATTTTTCTAATTAGAACACTTACTGCTCCAACTATTTTTCCTTCATTATCTTTTGATAAAACAATTTCATTTTTCCATGCTTGTTTTACTTTTCCCCATTCTATTGATTGTTGAAAATTACATCTTTCGTTATTTTCAAGAAATTCTTTATATGCTTTTTTATCATTTTCAGTTAATATTTGCATTGGCTTGTCCTTTCTTTTTTATAAGGCTAATTCTATATTTCTTCCTGTTGGTATGTATTGTCTATATTTTACATGTCCCATATCTAACAGTCTTTTTGAAACTTTCACACTTTCAGTTTCTGAGTATTTATCACATTTATAAATAACTTCTTTTATTCCAGATTGTATTATGGCTTTTGCACATTCATTACATGGGAATAGTGCTACATAAATTCTACTGTTTTTTAGAGTTGTTCCAGTATAATTTAGTATTGCATTTAATTCGCCATGGCATACATATGGATACTTTGTTTCTGCGTAACTTCCTTCTCTTTCCCATGATATTTCATCATCTGAACAGCCTTTTGGAAATCCATTATATCCTATTGATAATATCTTATTATCCTCACTTACTATGCAAGCTCCAACCTGTGAATTAGGGTCTTTGCTTCTTTCTCCCGAAAGAAGCGCAACCCCCATAAAATACTCATCCCATCCTATATAGTCTTTGCGTTTTGGCATTTTTTCCTCCAATAATTATTGCATTTTTTCTAGTGTTGCTCCATCTTTGCTGTCTTTTACAATATATCCTAATTCTTTTATTTTATCTCTTAATTCATCTGATAAAGCCCAATTTTTTTCTTTTCTTGCTTCGTTTCTTTTTTCTAGTAATTCTTGAACTTCACTTGGAACTTCTTCTTTTTTTGTTTGAATTGGTTCATCTATCTTAATTCCTAAAACATTATCAAAATCCAATAATAAATTTGCTAGTTTTTTTGATTTTTTAGGATTTTTAACAATATCCCAAACCACACTTAATGCTACTGGCATATTTAAATCATCATTTATTGCTTCAAGGAATCTTGTTTTATATTCTTGAATTATTTCATCACTTACATCATCTGTTCCGCTGTTATGCTTTGCATAGCCTTCTTTTAATTTTATTAATGATGTTTGGCTGTTTGACAATGCTTCCCATGTAAAGTTTAACTTGTTTCTGTAATGTGATGTAAAGCATAACATTTTATAACTTAGAGGGTCATAGCCTCTGTCAATTAGGTCTTGCACTAAATATGTGTTTCCTAGACTCTTAGACATTTTTCCACCATCAATTAATAAGAATTCACAGTGCATCCAAAATCTAGCTGGAATCTTTCCTGTGCATCCTTTACTTTGTGCTATTTCATTTTCATGGTGTGTTGGTACTAGGTCTATTCCCCCTGTATGTATATCAAAAACTTCTCCAAGGTATTTTTTACTCATGCTAGAGCATTCAATATGCCATCCTGGGTAACTTAACCCCCATGGGCTTTCCCATTTCATTATATGGTTTTCTGGTGCTTTTATCCAAAGTGCGAAATCATATGGATTTCTTTTTTCTTTATCTACTTCAACCCTTGCTCCTGCTTTTTGGTTTCTTAAGTCTATTCCTGATAATATACCGTATTTATCTAGTTTTGACACATCAAAATATATTGCTGTTGATGTTTCATAAGCATAACCGTTATCTAGTAGTTTTTGAACATATTCTATCATATCTTGAATATGGTCTGTAGCCTTACAGATAATTTCTGGTCTGTCTATATTTAATCTATCAAAATCCTCTAGGAATTTTTCTGTATAGTATTTTGCTATTTCTAATGGAGTTTTTTCTTCTTCTTTTGCTGCTTTTTCCATCTTGTCTTCCCCTTCATCTCCATCTGATACTAAGTGCCCAACATCTGTTATATTCATTGCATGCTTTAATTCATATCCATTATACTTAAGTACTCTTCTTAAAGTGTCCATAAATATGTATGATTTCATATTTCCTATACTTGCATCTTTATAAACAGTTGGACCACAGCTATATATGCGAACTGTATTTCCTTCTAAAGGTTTAAATTCCTCTTTGGTTTTTGTTAATGTGTTATAGAATTTTATACTCAAAGTTTTTCCTCCTTAAAAATCGCCAAATTGGCAGATTGAAATCTGCCATTTAGTGAGTAACATTTTCAATTGTAACTCCGTTTATAACATTATTGCCTCCCACAGAGTTTCCTCCACTTACTGTGTTGTTTCCACCAACTGTGTTATTACCACCTGTTGTATTATTTCCTCCTGTTTCATTATTTCCACCAGTTGTATTGTTTCCACCTGTTGTGTTATTACCTCCAGTTGTGTTGTTTCCCCCAGTTTCATTATTTCCTGGTTTTGTTGGTTCTGTAGGGTTTTCTGGATTATCTGGTTTTGTTGGTTTTTCTGGTTCTACCGGTGTTACTGGTGCTAGATGTTTTGTACATACATCTTTTACTGTTAGCATGTATTTTGCATCTGATGCCTTTGACCAATTTCCTGTCTCTGTATCTGGTCTTGTAATAAATACTTTTGTTTCTTTATTTGTGCAATGTTCATTTGCAATCAATCCAGTATCTAAGCAAATTGTAGCTTCAACATGACAAGTACAAGTTTCTGTTGGAACAGTTCCCTTAATAAAGTATTCTGTATAAACTTGACTTCCTCTTTGATCCCTTTTGCAAAGTTCTGTTGCAAGTTTTCCTGATGTTTTACATATTGTTGCTGTTGTTACATTATTTGGTCTTGTATCTGAAAATTTTGCTTTTGGTAAACCTTCATGAACTTGTTCCATTACTCCATCCCAAATTCTTCCTGAAGGGTTTATATTTGTTGCTCTAACTTGTTCTTTTACTTTGTTGTTATCATATCCATACCAAGTTGCTGCTGTATAATATGGAGTAAATCCGCAAAACCATCTATCTGTATCTCCATTTGATGTACCTGTTTTTACACCAACACTTATTCCTGATATTGCTGCATATCCGCCAGCACCAGATCTTACAACTTCTGTTAATATTTCTTTTATTATATATGCTGTTCCTGCTGATAATACTGTTCTTGATTCTTGTTCTGTTGTAAGTACAGTGTTTCCTTCAGAATCTACAACTTTAGTATAGAAAGTTGGTTCTATATATACACCATCATTTGCGATAGCTGCATATGCTGCTGCCATTTGTAATGGACTAGCTTCAATACTTCCTAAGGCCATTGACATATTAATTTGTTCATCTGTTGGATATATTCCTATACTTCTTAAATATTCTGCTGATTTTTCAGTTCCAATATCATTAATTGCCTTTAGCATTGGAATGTTTTTAGATTGTGCTATATCATATCTTACTGTTGTTAATCCCATGTATGAATATCCATAGTTTTTGAACCCTTTATATTTGCCACTTGAATATGGGATATCATCATATACTGATCCTGCTGTAATTATTCCATTATCTATTCCTGGACATAATACTGCTATCGGTTTTGCTGATGAACCTGGTTGCCTTTTACTTTGTGTTGCTCTATTTAATCCAAATGCTGTTTCTTTTTTTCCAATTCCACCAACTGTTGCTAAAACATATCCTGTTTTATGGTCAATAAGAACCATTGCTGTCTGTGCTGTTACCGGATTTCCTTCACTGTCAAATTCATATTTTGAATATTCAATATATTTTTCCTTTTTTACTTCTTCTTCCATCATATGTTGGAAGTTTGTATTTTGAGTAGTATATATTGTTAATCCACTGCTTTTTACATAATAATTTGCATATTCTTCTGTCCAATCATTTTTCTCTTTTAATTCTGCTTTTATTTGGTTTATTGCTGCATCTGTATGATATGAGTAAACAGTTTGTGTTATTGTTCCTTTGTTAAAAGTTAGACCATTTTCAACTTCCTCAATTCCTGCTTTGTATTCTTCTTCTGTTATTGCTGCTTTATGTTCTGGTGTAGTTTTTCCTAATTCATACATTTTTTCTATAACTGTTTTTACTCTTTTTTTAATTTTTTCTATATCTTTTTCATCTGTAGAAAAAGGTTTATAGTAGTTTGGTCCATCATTTATTCCTGCTAAAAATGCACTTTCGGCTAAAGTTAAATCTTTTGCACTCTTGCTAAAATAGTAGTTTGATGCAACTTCAACTCCATAGCTTTTTCCGCCTAGGAATATTAGGTTTAGATATAATTCAAGTATTTGTGATTTTGATAATTCTTGTTCTAAATAATATGCTCTTGCCATTTCTCTAACTTTTCTTTGCCAATCATCTTCCTTGTCGTTTGTAAGGTTTTTAACTAGCTGTTGAGTTATTGTACTTCCTCCGAAAGATGATTTTCCTTTATGTAATACATATGTTACAGTTGCTGCTCCTGTTCTTTTTATGTCAACTCCTTTGTGTTCATAAAATCTTTCATCTTCTATAGCAACAAAGGCTTTTGGAATGTATTTTGACATTTCAGATATTGATATATTTTCCCTATTTTCATCTCCACTAAGTGTAGCAATTGTTTCACCATCTATGTCTTTTACAACAGAATTTTCTCCTTTAATTCTTACATCTTCCATATTTAATTTAGCTTCTTTAAATATTCCATATATTTTTCCTATTGCAATTCCTGCTATAATTATTATTGCAAGTAATATTATTAGGATTATATATTTAATTGCTTTTTTTAGTTTTGGATGTTTTTTTCTCTTTATTTTATATTTTTGTGTTTTATCCATATCTACACTATTTTCTGGTATTCTTTTAGGCTGTTTTTTTGCTTTTTTATTTTTCTTTTCCATATTTTTATCCTTTCTTAAGGAATAAACTTTTTTCCTTAAATATTCCCATAAATAATTATATTACATTTAATTACAAAATTCAAGAAAAATCCTCTAAAATATCCTGTACATTACTAGTTAATTTGGCTCCTTGTTTTATAAGCTCATTTGTTCCGAAGTGATGTTCCACTATTAATATTTCCGTGGTATTGAATAAACATTCTTTCCTTGTTCTAATGCAAATTCAACTGTTATAAGCGTTCCGCTTCTAAGTCCTGCTTCTACTACCATTACTCCATCAGATAGACCGCTTATTATTCTATTTCTTGCTGGAAAATTCATTTTTTCAGTTTTTGTTCCTATTGGATATTCTGATATAATTACTCCACCATTTTGAATAATTTTTTCTTGAAGTTTCTCATTTTCCTTAGGATACACCACATCTAAGCCATTTCCAACTACTGCGATTGTTGTTTTTTTGGCATTAACTACCCCAATATGAGCAAATGTATCTATTCCCCTTGCCAAACCTGATATTACATTTATATTATATTTCGATAAATTATATGCAAATTCTTTAGCTATCTCCTTTCCATATTGGCTACATTGCCTAGACCCTATTATAGCTATAGATTTTTGATTTAGAATATTTTCATTTCCTCTAATATATAAAACAACCGGAGGGTCATAAATGTTTCGTAATTTTTCAGGATATTCTTTATCATAAATAGTTATCATTTTGATTTTATGTTCATTCATATATTCTTCATATCTATCTAAATTTTGCTTATATATTTCATTTGTTAAAATCCCTATTTGTTCTTTATTTAGTATTTTGCTTAAAAGTTCATCATCTAATTTCCATATATTTTCTGGTTTTTTAAATTTTTCTAATAAGCTGTTTTGTGCTTTTGCACCTATTTTATAAGTTCGCGAGAACCAAATCCAATATTTGTTCAAATATTATCCTCCCCTTTGATTCTCCCTTATTTTATCTACTATTTACTTGCTGCTTTCACAATATTTGTCATAAGCATTGCTATTGTCATTGGCCCTACACCACCTGGAACTGGTGTAATATAGCTTGCAATTTTGCTAACTTCATCAAAATCAACATCTCCGCAAACTTTTCCCTGTTCATTTCTATTTATTCCAACATCAATAACAACAGCTTCTGGCTTTACCATTGATTTAGTTACAAATTTTGCTTTTCCTATCGCAGCAACTAAAATATCTGCTTTTTTAGTTATTTCTTCAAGATTTTTTGTTCGAGAATGGCATATAGTTACAGTTGCATGTTTGTTTAGCAAACATTGAAGCATAGGTTTTCCAACTATATTGCTTCTACCTATAACTACAGCGTTTTTTCCTTCGATTGGAATGTTATATTCCTCAAGTAATTTAATAACACCAAATGGTGTACAAGATATAAAAGTTTCCTGACCTAAAACTAATTTTCCAACATTTACAGGATTAAATCCATCAACATCTTTTTCTGGTTTAATTGTTCTAAATGCTTCATTTATATCAAGATGTTTAGGAATAGGACTTTGCAATAGTATTCCATGAACATCTTTTCTTTCATTTAATTTATTAATCAAATCTATTAATTCTTCTTGTGTAATATCTGCTTTAAGTAAAAATTCTTCATATTCTATTCCTAATTCTTCACAAGCCTTGCTTTTATTTTTCACATAAATCTTAGAAGCGCCATCATCTCCAACCATAATAACAGCAAGCCTTGGAAAAATATTTCTTTGTTTTAATTCTTCAACTTTAGTTTTTAGGCTTTCTCTAACTTTTCTGGCAGTTTCCTTTCCATCTAAAATAATTGCCATCTTTAATTCCTCCTAATAGTATTTCAATATTACTACATCATTTTCTATATAATTTTTTGTTCTAACATTTTCTTTAGTACTATTATAAACATTGCATGTGACCAGCCTAATCCTATTACCCAATCAGATTTCATTGTTTTATTATCTATTTGTTCTGCTAGAAATCCATGTGGACTTGAGGTTTTTAAACAATAATCAAAGCATTCTTTAGCTTTTTTTGTTTCACCTATTTCTAAATAATAGTTTGCCATCCATAATGTTGCTATTACCCATGGTTTACCATTATTATAGTGATCATCTTCAAATCTTTTGTAACCTCCTGTATATGTTCTTAATGTCATATTTATTCTTTCTACAGTATTTGTTATCTTCTTTTCTTTTGCTGTAAACATTTCAAATGGTGTAACTGCTCCTAATATACTAATATCTATGTTTTTATCTTCCAAATTTCTTCCAAAACTCTTTTTATTCTCATCATAGAAATTTGTTAAAACATATTCTTTTATTTTTACATTCATTTCTCTTAATAATTCTTTTTCTTTGTTTACATTTTCTTGTTTTACTCTGTTTTTAGTAAATTCTTCTTTTAATGCTTCATATATTTTTATCATTGCTGTAAATGCTGCAAATATGCTTGCTATTGAGTATAAGCTAACTCCTTCGTGCATTTCCCACAAGTCATAACTTACATTTATTTTGTGTGTTTCTTCTAGCACATCAGTTATGTATTTTTTCAAGAAATTCATTG
Organism: uncultured Clostridium sp.; assembly: GCA_900554635.1. Taxonomy (GTDB): domain Bacteria; phylum Bacillota; class Clostridia; order TANB77; family CAG-508; genus UMGS1781. The sequence continues at coordinate 40,186 of USHY01000002.1, forward strand.
CCTTTTCACACATTTTCAAACTGTCTTTTAAGAATTTGGTATCTTTAATTTCTTTATAATGATTATATATTCCAAATATTACTGATGCTGTTTCATCTATTTGATACCCCCAACAAGGTGCTAGTCTTCCATCTGTGAAAAATCTTTGCTCCCACATTCCATTTCTACTCTGAGTTGTTTTGCAAAATGTTTTATAAAACTTTTCAACTTCTTTTTTCATTTTTAGAATGTCCATAGCATACGTAATAAACACTGCATCTCTTGGCCAACAATAATCGTATCCACCACATTTACTTAAGGTTTCATCTATTTCCACTGCAGCTGATATTCCACCTGTTTCATTGTTTACAAGTAGTGCATAAAGAAGTATTGTTCTTGTATATATTTCTTTTATTTTTCTGGTTTTTGGTGTATCTGCTATATCTAGCTCTAGTCCATTATGGTCTTTTAAATATTTTTTCCAGTATTTTTTTACCGCTTCATATTCTGTCCTAAAATCTAATTTTCTTATTCTATCTACGGTTTTTTCTATACTATCTAATCCATTTTTACTATCATCTATATAGATATATAGTTCAAATTCTCTTATTCCATTTGGTTTTATTGTTCCTAAATCATAGCTAATGCTTGAATTATCTGACATTCCAACATAATCTTTGTCCCATATTTTTCCATCATTTATATTAGCAGATGTATTATTTATTTGTGAGCTTAGTAATTTTTCTTTTGAAAAAGTACACATCATATACTCATGATTATATTGCATAAGTGTATCATTTCTGCACATTCCACTGATTCTGTTGGTTGGGCTAGAATTTAAACCTGAGTGTACGAGTAAATTCAAATCTAAATCTATAGCATTTTCATTTATAAATTTATATTTTCTAACTAATATGTTTTCTCTAATTGATATATAATCAGTTTGTATAACTCTTAAATTAAAATAAGTATTGAATATTTCTGTATTTAGTATATTTGTATCTTCATCATAATATTGTTCATATAGATTGTTTATATCTTTATGTAGATAAATTATATTTGAGTCATTTATCTTAAGACCCATATGAAAGAAATTTATTACTTGTTTATAATCTCTATTTGGATAATACATTCTAAGTAGTTCTCCATATTTTGTAAAACTAGCTACTATATTTGTATTTCCTATTATTGCATCATTATAATACTTTTCCATTGTTTATCTCCTTTATGAAATAACACGAACTATTTGTTGTTCTAGTTCTTTAATTTTTGCATTTATTTCGACAATTTGCTCATCTTTTGTATCTTCATCAAATATGTCTTCTTTAATTATGCTTGACATTTCTTCTAGTTCTTCTTTTAATGTTGATAATCTATCAATTACCTCTAATCTTAAATATCTATATTTGTCTTGTTCTTTTATCTTAGATATCACTTTTATTGTATCATCTAAATTATAATCTTCTCCATAGTCTGGTATTGTTACTGGGATTCCGAGTTGTTTCTACTAACTTCTCTTTTAATATTTTTTGTCCTTCTGGTTCACCATGAACTAAGAAAATGTGTTTTGGTTTTGTTATAAATGAATACACAAAATTTAATAACCATTCTTGATCAGCATGGCCTGAATATCCTTCTATATACTCAATTCTAGCATTTACTGCAATTTCTTCTCCAAATATTTTTACCTTTTTTTCTCCTGCTACAATTTTAGCTCCAAGTGTTCCTGGTGCTTGGTATCCTACGAAAAGTATTGTATTATTTGGATTCCATAAATTATGTTTTAAATGATGTTTTATCCTTCCAACTTCACACATACCACTTGCTGAAATTATTATATGTGGATGTGGATCATCATTTAATGCTTTTGATTCTTCAGCTGTTTGTGTAAATTTTAATCCTGGGAATTCAAGTGGATTATCTCCTTTTCTGATTTCTTCTCTAACATCTTCTTCAAACAAATCCATGTTTTGTTTAAACACTTCTGTTGCTGATATTGCAAGTGGGCTGTCCACATATACTGGTGCCTTCATTAATGTTTCATATTTTTTTATGAATTCTTCATCTGTTCTTTGTTCTTTTAATTTATTTAGTTCATATAATATTTCTTGTGTTCTTCCAACTGCAAATGATGGTACTATTACATTTCCGCCCTTATCTAAAGTTTCTGCAACAATATTTAAGAACATTTCTGCTTTGTCATCATTTCTATTATGTAATCTTCCTCCATAAGTTGATTCCATTACTAAATAGTCCGCTGTTTCTATCATTGTTGGAGAGTCTAATAGTGGTATATCATTGTTTCCTAAGTCACCTGAAAATACTATTTTTTTTGTTTCTCCATTTTCTTTTACCCAAACTTCTATAATGCTTGAACCTAACATGTGTCCTGCATCATTAAATCTTACACTTATATTTTCATCTAATTCGATTATTTGATCATATGAAACTGGTTTAAAAATTTTTAAGCAGTCTATAGCATCTTGTGCGGTGTAAAGTGGTGGTAGTGATGGTTTTCCGACTCTTGCTCTCTTTTTATTTTGCCAAACATTTTCCATCTCTTGTATATGTCCACTGTCTGGAAGCATTATGCTACATAAATCACATGTGGCTTTTGTAGCATAAATTGGTCCACGATACCCATCTACATAAAGTTTTGGAATTCTTCCTGAGTGATCTATGTGGGCATGTGTAAGTAGCATATAATCAATTTCATTTACATTGTATGCAAAATCTGCATAATTTTCTCGTTCTTCTTTTGCTTTTCCTTGATATAATCCACAGTCAACAATTATTTTTTTGCCTGCTCCCTCTAGTAAAAAGTTCGAACCTGTAACTGTTTTTGCAGCTCCTAAAAATGTAATATTCATAAAAATTCATCCTTTCTCAAATAAATATCTTAACTTTTTTGTTCAATTTTATATTAAGCTCTTCAATGTGATCAAATTCTAATGTTTTATATTTGTTTTCTTCATCAAATATTTCTAATATTATTTTGTCCTCATTTTTCATAAACTTAAATGACATTTTTTCTAGTTCTATTATATCTGTTTGTAAAATATTTCTTATAAGATTATAGTTTTCTTTTATATTTTTACTGATAATTGTTATAATTTTTTGTTTACATGCTTTTGTTATTATTAATCTTTGAATCTCATCTATATTGCAAATATCTTTAACTTGTTTTTGCTTGTTTATATATATCATACTATAATATCTTATTTGATATATGAGTTTTACTATATCTTGTTTTTCCGTTATATTATATATTTTAATTTTTAAAGCTTGATAAACTGTTTCAATTAGTTCTTTTACTTTGGTATTATATATCTTTTCACTATAGTTTTGCAAGTCTAATTCTTTAATTATTTTTAAATTTTTTTCAATTTTTTCCTTTAAATTTACAAAATTTAAAGGTTCCATTTTTTTGCAATAATTGTTTAATTTAATAATTAGCTCTTGTCGTTCTGCCTCTAGTATTTCAACAAAATCACTCAAGCTAAATATTCTATTATTCATATCTAACTTTTCATTTCTTGATATGAATTCTTCTTTTAATTTTCTATCATTATTTATAATATCATCTATTTTTTTTATTTCTGACACTATTTTTTTCTTTTTAATTCCTAGTTTATTTAAGTATTCTTTTTTATTTTCTATTTCATTAAATTTTTTTTCCAATTCGTTTTGTTTTTCTATTAGTATCTGTTTTTCATTTTGATCTTTTTCTATCACATTTATTATTGACATTTCATATATTAATTCAGTCAGTTTGTTAGAAAGCTCAAGGCCATATTGTTTTTCAAGTTTTTTTGTCATTTTTTCAACATAATTTTCGCTAGTATTTTCTTTCCACTGTTCTAAAAATTCATTTCCTAATAAAATTTTTAGTGTTTGATATATAAAATTAGCAGTTAGGTTTTCTATTTCCTCTACTGCTATATGCCAAGACCAGCCATCGAAATCTCTAATTATTTCAGTAGAAGCCACATTATAACCTTGTTTTAAAGTTTTTTCTAATGGTGGCTTTATGATATCATATTCCTCTGGCACACTAAATTTTTCTTGCTTAAGTTCATATATTTGGTATAACATTTTTTTTGTATTTAAGTATGTTATAATCTTTTTTTGTTCCAAAATGCTTTTACTCTCATTTGTTTTTACAATTTCTATTGTATCACATTCATCTTCAATTATTTTTAAAATTTCTTCTAGTGTTTCTTTTTTAGTTTTTGTATCTCCATTTACTAAGCTAAAATCATCATATGAATTTTCAATTTTATATAGCATACTTAAAAGTAAGTTTTTAGTGTCCTCAGAAAAAGATTTTTTTACTAATATTTTTTCTAGTTGATTATTATAATCTTTTATACTCAACTTTGAAATTAATTTTTCTTTTTCCAATTTTTATCTCCTTAAATAAATAATCCAAATATCCAACTAACTATTCTTAACATGCCTGTAAGAACAGCTCCTGAAATGTATGTAATTATATCTGTATAGAATACTATGAAAAATACTATTATAGTTAAAATTGATTGGTTTCTCATCATCCATTCTCTTGCCTTGTATGGAAGGAAATGGTTTAAAACTTTAGCTCCATCTAGTGGATATACTGGTATTAAATTAAATACTCCTAGCCCCAAATTTACAGAAATTATTGATACTATGATACTTGATATTACTCTTGTTGTTGTTGTAATTGTAGTTACTGTTAGTCCATAAATTCCATATATTATCAAAAATAGAAATGCTAATATGAAATTCATAATTGGACCTGCTGCTGCAACTATAGCTTCGGCTTTGGATAAAGAATATTTCCCATCAAAGTTTCTTGGGTTTATTTCAACCGGTTTTCCCCATCCGGAATCCAAGAAGTACCAAGCTTATTAGTCCCACTGGGTCTATGTGGCTTAGTGGATTTAAGCTTAGTCTTCCTTGCATTTTGGGAGTATCATCACCTAATTTTGTAGCCGCCCAAGCATGTGCAAACTCATGGAATGTCATTGCAACAATTACTCCTGGTAGAGCATATATAATCCCCTCAATACTTCTACCCCCAAGTATTACATTCATAATCACCATTGCCCCTAATAATATGAGCACTGTTTTTCTATCTATATTAAACATAAAATATCCTTTCTTTATAGGTCTTCCGTTTTAAATGATATATAGCCTTCATATAGGTAACTATTATCTATACCCTTCATATATACTTCTCGATCATTTATTTTATCTGTTAACCCGTTTTTTAAAAGTTCTTTAATCTCAATGTCTTTTATTGGGCTTCTTTCCATTGCTAGTAAATAATCAGTTTTATTTATTTTGCTCCAATCAATAACATTGTTCAATTCTTTTTTTAACATTAAATCTAACCAAATTCTTGTACTCCTACCATTTCCTTCTCTAAACGGATGTGCAATATTCATTTCGACATATTTTTCTACTATCTCATCAAAAGTTGATTGTGGCATTTTTTCAATATTTTTAATTGCCTCTTCCAGGTAAGCCAATGGTGTAAATCTAAAGTTTCCTTTTGCTATGTTTACTTTTCTTAGCTCTCCTGCAAAGTCATATATTTGTTCAAATAAGTATTTATGAATCTGTTTTAAGCATTCAAATGTTCCTGCTTCCAATTTATCCAAATATCCATTTTCGAACATTTCTTTAGCTTGCTTCTTACTAATTCTTTCTTCTTCTCTTGCTAATTCTGCTGGATCAGTAATATTTAGTCTATTTTCTAAAATCATTTTTACCTCCATTTGCATATTATTCTGAACTTTTCAGAATTAAGCTAAAGGTTTCATTGTTGGGAATAGAATTACATCTCTTATTGATTCGCTTTCAGTAAATAGCATGCATAATCTATCTATTCCATATCCAATTCCTCCAGCTGGTGGCATACCATATTCTAGGGCCTCAATAAAGTCCATGTCTATGTCGTTTGCCTCATCATTTCCAAGTTCTCTTTCTTTTAGTTGTGCTTCGAATCTTTCTAATTGGTCAATTGGGTCATTAAGTTCTGTATAAGCATTTGCAAATTCTTTTCCTGCAATAAATAATTCAAATCTATCAACAAATCTTGGGTCTTCTGGATTTTTCTTTGTAAGTGGTGATATTTCTAATGGATGTCCATATAAGAATGTTGGTTGAATTAATGTTTCTTCAACATATTTTTCAAAGAAAGCATTTATTATATGTCCATAAGTTTTCTCGTGTTCTTCTAGTTCTATTTTATGTTCTTCTGCTAATTTTAAACATTCATTAATATCTGTTATTTTCTTAAAGTCAATTCCAGTTTGTTCTTTAATTGCATCTGTCATACTTACTCTTTTCCATGGTCCTTCAAGATTTATTTCATTTCCGCTCCAATTATACACCATTTTTCCTGTTACTTCTTTTGCAATTTTTTGGAACATTTTTTCAGTTAAATCCATCATTCCTTCTAGGTTAGAATATGCTAAATATGCTTCCATTAAAGTAAATTCTGGGTTATGTTTTAAATCCATTCCCTCATTTCTGAAAACTCTTCCTATTTCATATACAGCTTCCATTCCACCAACTAGTAGTCTTTTTAATGGTAATTCTAAAGCAATTCTAAGATACATATCTAAGTTTTGTGCATTGTGGTGTGTTACAAATGGTCTTGCTGAAGCACCTGTTAAAAGTGTTGTTAAAACAGGAGTTTCAACCTCTGTGAAACCTTCTCCATCCATGAAATTTTGGATACATCTAATAATTCTAGGGCGTAGAAAAGCAACTCTCTTAGCATCCTCATTCATTATTAAGTCAACATATCTTCTTCTATATCTTTCTTCTTTATCTGTTAATCCATGGAATTTCTCTGGAAGTGGTCTTAAAGATTTTGTAAGAAGTACTACTTCTTTTGCATGAATAGAAATCTCTTCTGTTCTTGTCTTAAATACAAATCCTTTTATTCCAATAATATCCCCTATATCATAAGTTTTGAATAAAGAATAACTCTCTTCTCCTAAGTCATTTATACTAACATAACTTTGAATTTTTCCTTTTGCATCTTGAATAGTGCAGAATGATGCTTTTCCCATTATTCTCTTTGCCATTATCCTTCCAGCTATAGAAACATCTTTTCCCTCTAATTCATCATAATTATCCTTAATATCTTGGCTCAAATGTGTTCTATCATACTTTGTAACCCCAAATGGGTCCTTCCCTTGTGCTTGCAATTCATTCAACTTTTCCTTCCTAATTGCAATCAAATGATTCTCATCTAATACTTCTTCCATAAATGTCCACTCCTTCTAATTTTTCCTAAATATTATATACTAAAAAAACTTATTTGTAAATAGGTTGACAAAAAGAGTGGTGGTATTTTTAAGAAAATTTCAGGAATAAAAAATAGCCAGCTTTTGGCTGACTATTTTTTATTTGTTCTAAATGCTCTTATACCACCCATCAACATTATAAAAAATATTATACCAATTCCCACTAAAATCACCTTTCAGCTTATTATTATGCAAAATTATATAGCTATCAAAGAAAAGGCTTATAAATGGCATTTGTTCTTTGTATTCATTTAGGATTTGCTGATATTTTTGTTTTAAAATCTGTTTGTTTTCTATCTCATTTGCTTGTTTTATTTGTTTTTTCATTTTTTCTTCGCTGAAATATTGGCTTATATCTGGTGTTATTGTTGTTGTTTGTTTTTTTAAGATTAAATCTGCTTTTGAATTTTGGTATGTTTGTATTCGCAGGTTTATTTCATATTCTTTCAGTTGCTCTTGCATTTTTTCAGCTATTATTTTATCTTCATTCTTTACTGAAATTGTTAAGTTCATTTTCTTTTGTGTGAATAATTCTTGGTCTTTTTCTTGTTGTTTTTCATTGCTTAGATTTAAATAGCTCCCATATGCTAGTGGAGTGTTTGCTGGGATGTATTTTTTATTATATAAATTATATATTAGTTTTTCTTTATTTGTAGCCATATCCAGCCATTTTCTCATATTAACATCACTAATATTTTCAAGCAATATATAGTAAAATGTTCTGCCCGGTATTATTGTTTCTTCAAACCCTATATTTCCTATGTAATTTTCATAATTTGGATTCTTAGTTATTATTATATCTACATTTTCTCGAGTAAAGTTATTATATAATTCTGTACTATTTTTGAATAACTTTACAATTATTTTATTATCTGAGCTTTCAATAGTTATTTGATTTTCGGTTATATTTGTATATTTATATTTCCCTGTGCCCATTGGTATTTCTGTGTTATATGTATTTATATCTATTATTGGAAAACATAAAAAATATTCAAAAAAATTCACAGGTTCTGTTAAATATATTTTCATTGTTGTTTCATCTATTTTTTCTATTTGCCCTATTTTTTGAACATTCTCTTTATATATAGTATTCTCTTTTTTTATTACTTCAATTGTATTTTCAACATCCTCTACTTGAACTCTTCTACCGTTTTCCCAAGTTTTGCCTTCATCTAATTTAATTATATATGTTACATCATCTATTTTTGACCATTCTTCTGCAATTGATGGTTCAACATTAAAATCTCTTGTTATATTTACCAAAGGTTCATATATTAACTTGTTCAAATATTGTATTTCTAAATTTTTACTTAAAATTGGATTAATTGTATCAAAATCAGTTACACCTATTGAAAATTCTTTTATTACATTTGTTTCTTTTCCCTGTGTTTCAAGGTTATTCTTTGCTGGACCTCTTTTTATATATATTATATAGATTCCTGCCAGAATCAATAAAATAATAGTAACAATAAAAATATTTTTAAAATACTTTAGTTTCATTTTTTCCTCTTTATATAAATAAGACTTAAGATTTTAGATATTTTAAACTTTGTATCAAAATCTCAAGTCTTTTATAATTTATTTTCTTGATTCTATAATAAGCTTCATTCCTGTTCGGTTTTCTCCTTCAACCTCTACTTCTGCAAAGGCTGGAATACATACTAAGTCAACTCCTGCTGGTGCTACAAATCCTCTGGCTATTGCCACTGCTTTTACTGCTTGGTTAAGTGCCCCTGCACCTATCGCTTGCATCTCAGCTTTGTTACTTTCTTTTACTAATCCCGCAATTGCTCCTGCTACTGAATTTGGGTTTGATTTTGATGAAATTTTTAAAATCTCCATTTTATTCCTCCTAAAAATATTTTTTGTAACTCTGTTTTGTATTTCATTTGTTACAATATATTTATATTATATTTTTAGTGTTTTGTCTATATTTTTCTGGAAATTTCTGGAAGTTTTCATCGCGTAAAACACATGTTTTTCAGCATTTTTTACAATTTTATCCTATGAATTTTCTCTATTCGACATGTTTCATCATTTATTTCTAAAATGCAACCTGTTAATTCGACATTTTTATCACTACTTACTTTATATCTTTCAGGTAATGTTGTTATAAATCTTTTTATTGATGCTTCTACTTCCATTCCTATTACAGATTTTTTTGGACCTGTCATTCCTATATCTGTTATATATCCTGTTCCATTTTCAAGTATTGTTTCATCAGCTGTTTGTACATGTGTGTGTGTTCCAAATACACATGTGACTCTTCCATCTAAGTAGTATCCCATTGCTATTTTTTCAGCAGTTGCTTCTGCATGAAAATCTACTATTATAATATCTGCCTTATCTTTTATTCTTTCCAATATTTCATCAGCCTTCAGAAATGGATTTTCAGATAATACTCCTACATCCACTCTACCAATTAAATTTACCACAGCAATCTTTTTTCCATTTATAGTGTGGATTCTATAGCCTACTCCTGGAACACCTTTTGGGTAATTTGCTGGTCTTATAATTTGTTCATCATTTATAAAATTGAAAATTTCCTTTTTCCCCCAAGTGTGATTTCCCATTGTAACCATATTAACTCCTGTTTTCTTTAGGTCTTCAAAAATTTTAAGTGTAATTCCCATTCCATCTGCTGAATTTTCTCCATTTGCAATTATGTAGTCTATGTTGTTTTGTTTTTTAAAGTCTGGTACTACTTCTTTTACCTTCTTAACACCGCTATTTCCTACGATGTCCCCTATTATCAAAATTTTCATTATTTTCCTCTTTTCCTCAACGATTTTATAGTTTTATTAAATCAAAATTGGTTTGGTCTGAGCTTGCCATTATATATTTTATTCCATCAATTTCTCCTTGTTTAGCATCTTTCCCTGCTTCTCCGTGAATGTGTCCATATATACATGTTTTTACATTATAACTTTTCATTGTTTTTATAAAGTTTAGCTCATCTTGTTCAAAGCTGTTAAATGGTGGATAGTGCATACATACTATTATTGGTTTATCATTTCCGTATTTAGAAACACCATCTTCTAGGGATAATTTTAGTCTTAGATTTTCCCTTCTTATTATTTTCTCAGGTTTATCTTCTTGTTCTGACCAACCTCTTGTGCCTGCTATTATTGTGTTTTCCCATAAGAAACTGTTATTTTGTAGAAATTCAATATTTTTAAAATTATTTTCTTCAAAAAACTTTTTCATTTTTGATATTGTTTCCCACCAGTAATCATGATTTCCCTTTAGTAATATTTTATGCCCTGGAAGATTGTTTAAGTATTCAAAATCAAGTTTTGTGTCTTTTAAATACATAGCCCACGAAAAATCTCCTGGTAGTAAAACTAAATCATCATCATGTACTTTCTCTATCCAGTTTTTGGCTATTTTTTTCTCATGGTTTTCCCAATTAACTCCAAATATATCCATTGGTTTATTCATTCCTAAAGATAAGTGCAAATCTGAAATTGTGTATATTGCCATGCTTAACCTCCTAATTTTAAATTTGGTACTGCATTTAAACTAAATTCTGATTTTTTTCCTGATATATAATCATAATATCCAGCTGCTGCTATCATTGCCGCATTATCTGTGCATAATTTAAGTTCAGGATAGTATATTTTTAATTTTTGGTTTTCTCCAAGATTTGCAAATTGTTTTCTTATATATGAATTAGCTGAAACTCCACCTGCTAGAACTACTGTTTTTATTCCAGTTTGTTCTACTGCTTTTTCCACATTTTCTATTAGCATCTCAGTTGTTACTTTTTCAAAGCTTGCACATAAGTCTGCTTTATTAACCTCTGGATTTTTATGGTGCAAGTTTATTACTGCTGTTTTTATTCCGCTAAAGCTAAAATTTAGCCCTTCTATTTTTGATTTTGGAAGTTCTATAGTAGGTTCCCCTTCCATTGCCAGTTTATCTATTTTAGGTCCACCTGGATATCCGAAGCCCAACTACTCTAGCTACTTTATCATAACTTTCGCCTATTGCATCATCTTTGGTTTTACCTATTATTTCATACTCAGTATAATCATTTATTTTTACTAGATGTGTGTGCCCACCAGATATTATTAAACATAAAAATGGTGGCTGTAATTCTGGATAAGTAATATAATTGGCTGCAATATGGCCTGCAATATGGTTTACACCTACTAAAGGCTTATTTTCTGCATATGCCAATCCCTTAGCATATGATACTCCTACTAAAAGAGCTCCCACAAGCCCAGGCCCATAAGTTGGGCAAATTACATCAATATCATCTAAAGTTACTTTTGCTTGTTTTAAAGCTTCTTTTACTACTTGATTAATAACGTCAACATGGCACCTAGAGGCAATTTCTGGTACAACTCCACCATAAAGTGTATGAATATCTATCTGTGAATTTATTACATTTGATAAAACTTTTCTACCATTCACCACAATTGCTGCCGAAGTTTCATCACAACTTGATTCAATTCCTAAAACAATTATATCCTTCATATAAACCTTCTCTCTCTACTTATGTATTTTATCATATAAAAATAATTTGTCAATAGAAAAACCACGCTACTGTTGTTGTAGCTGGTTTTGTTCAAAATTTTTATTATCTATAATTCCTAGTGCTATCCATAGTAACGGTGCTATTCCTATTGTACTTATGTTAAAAAAAGCTTGTACTAAATAGACAATTATTGTGTTTATAACTATAAATAGATCTTTATCTTTAAATGCTAGTTTTAGCTTTGGAATTATGGTTAAAGCTAAAAAAGTTAAATATACTATTAATGCTGGAATTCCAATGGTTGCACCAATTTGAAGATACTCATTATGTGCCTTATCTATTTTAGTTTTTGTTTTTACTATATAGTCAATACTCGTTGGAGTTAAATTGTTCATTATCCCTTGTTCCATATTATCTGGTCCAACACCTAGAATTGGATATTTTTGCATTAGTTCTAAAGTTACTTTCCATATTTGTAATCTTCCGGAGCCAATTTCATTTTGTGCTCTGTTTTGTGTGATTTTTAGAACATCATTCTTTACCACTCTAATTTTATTTTTTACCACACTTTGTTTTTGAAAATATAGCATCAAGAAAATAGCTACAAATATCATTAAGATTATAAATGCTCTTTTAAAATATTCTTTTTTTCTGTTTTTAATTAGGTATATAATCAATATAGCAAAAAACAATATGCTTGCCACCCAACCACTTCTTGCCATGCATGCCACTAAGCAAAAGAATACTATGCTAGATGTAAGAAGGCTTATTTTGCTATTATTTAAAATATATGTTGTTACAAAAATAGGTAATCCCATGCTTACAAAACTGCTCATAAAATTTGTGTTTCCAAATGTTCCACAAGCATTTTTATTAAATATAGGATATAGTTTATAGCTTTCTGGCTTAATATAATACTGAGCAATTCCTAGCAAGCAAATTGGTATATAAACTGCATATAGTATTTTCAATAATGTTGTTTTTTTATAGTTCAAAAGGTATTTAGAACAAAAGTATAAAACCAAATATGAATAAATGGAAAGCAATCCTTCATACCTGTTATAATTCCCAAAAATAGCAGTTTTAATATTTTCTGAACAGATTGTACTTAAAAGTGCCAATATGGCAAAAACGAGTAGTAATATATTCTTTTTATCTAAAACAATCTTTTTGTACTCAAAACAAGTAAGCACCGCTAATATTCCAGAACCTATTAGCAAAATGTATATCTTTGGTATGTTATACGTTTTTCCTGGTATTATTGCCATTGGAAGTGCTATTATCATAATTATCATAACAATATTTATTATCTTTTGTTTCATTTTTCTCCTCACCTACATTGTTTATATTATATATTTTTCAAATATCATTTGTCAATATTTTAAAATAAAAACCCTCCCCAATGTTGGGCAGGGTGGAAAGCCAATTACTTCGCTTTAGCAGCTAAGGATTTCAGTGTTTCGATTGCAAGTCTCTGAGCCAGATTCTCGGTATGAGGAATCTCATCTTCATATCCAGAAATATAGCAAGACTGGCTGAGTGTCAACTCAAAGTTTACTGGCCAAGATACACTAACCTTTTTTAGGTCATGTTTCTGCTCTTTTAAAACAATAATGGTTAATCCATTTCTCGTATTCCGGCTAATTTCGCCCTCATAGAGAGAATCGATAATTCCCCATTTGCCACTTTGAGCAGCCTCAAAGCACTTCTCCTCAAACCTATCTTTACGGCTAAGTTCTTCTATCATCTTGTTTCCTCCTAAGATTGTAATAAAATGGCTTTAAATAAATCTAGCAAAAAGCTAAATTCATATTTTATTATAGCACATTTACATAAATTCTGCAAACTTGAAGACAAGCTCTTAAATTTTATACTCTTTTTCCAACTTTTCTGTTAAATAAAGTTTTGATATTATTTTTAGTTCTTCTATTGATTCATTTGGTATTTGAAATGAGTATATTTTTTTTGCATCTGATAATATTATATATCTTATCGCATCTTTTGTAGTTTCATTCATTTCAATTGCTCCCTTATCTTGTTTTCCGCAGGCTGTGCATTTGAATCCATTGTCTTTTATACTGAATTTAGTTAAGTTTTCTTTTTCTTTGCAAAATTTGCATTCTCTTATCTCTGGCCTATAGCCTATTATTGATAATAGGCGGAGTCTAAATATTGATGTTACAAATTCTAAGTTTTTTTCTGTATTAGAAATTACATATAAAGTGTTTAAGTATAACTGCAATACTTTATAATTATTTTGGTTCTCAGTTGTAACATCATTTATTATTTTAGTAATATATACTGCATATTTCAATTTATCTAGGTCTGTTCTTATATTGTAAAACAGTTCTATTGTCTCACAAGAATTCATACTGTAGTTTTCTGAGCCTTTATATAAAAGATAATCTCCGAAGCACAAAAATTGAGTGCCTGCCATTAAAAGGCTCCTTGGTCTTCTTGAGCCTTTTGCAACACACTCTATTTTTCCTAAGTTTGGTGTTAAAATCGTAAGCATTTTGTCAAAATCAGACATTGTTTTTTCAGCAATTATTATTCCCTTTGTTTTGACTGTTCTCATATTCCTTCACCTTTATATTCTCTTCTATATTTTGTACTTGTTTATACTCTAAAAAAGCATCTATATTTCCTGTATTTTTAAATGTATTCCACGCAATTTGTTTTACCATACTTTCATCTCCTGTTTATTTATTTTAAAAATAGTTTTTGTAAGTTTTGTTCATTTTATGCAATTATTTTAATTTGAATTTACTTACAATACTTGCATTATCTTGCCAATCTTTTTTCACTTTTACCCATATTTTTAAATTCACTTTTGTTCCTAAAATTTCTTCTAAATCTTGTCTTGCATACATTCCTATTTTTTTTAGCATACTACCATTTTTTCCAATAATAATACCTTTGTGCGATTCTCTTATGGTATAAATTGTTGCTTCTACATCATATATATTCTCATTCTTTGCGGTTTTTCTTAATTTCATTTTTTGTGTTTCCACATATATCCCATGTGGAACTTCTTCATCTAACAGTTTTAGTGCTTTTTCTCTTATAGTTTCTTCTACTATCTGCTTTGAGGTTTGGTCTGTATATTCATCTACATCATAATATGCTGGCCCTTCTGGTAAGATTTTTTCTATTTCCTCTAAAATAGCTTCTGTATTTTCATTTTCAATACTACTAACTGGTATAATTGCTTCAAAATCATATTCATTTTTATACATTTCTATAATCTTGAACAATTTTTCTTTTTCTATTAAGTCTATTTTATTTATAACCAAAATTGTTTTGCGTTTTAATTCTTTTATTTTTTCTAATATTATTCTATCACCTGTACCAATTTTTGTAGTTGTGGCATCAATAATAAATAATATAGCATCAGAATTTGGCACAGTTAGCCATACTGTTTCTAGCATTGTATCACCAAGTTTTGTTTTTGGTTTATGAATTCCTGGTGTATCTATAAAAATTATTTGAGAATTTTCTCTATTTATTATTGCCTTTATTGCTGTTCTTGTTGTTTGGCATTTATTTGTTGTAATTGCAACTTTTTCCTTTGCCAAACTGTTCATAAGTGTTGATTTTCCAACATTTGTTCTGCCTATTATTGCAACAAAACCTGATTTGAATTTTGCCATTTTTATCTCCTTTTATGTATGTTAATTTTGTGTTGTTTCATTAACTTCTGATTCTTGTTTTACTGCTGGCTCTGTAGGAGCTTTAATATCTATTTTTGCATCCATTGGGCAAATTTGTATAAATGTGTTTCCATCATTTACAACAATTTTTTCACCATTTGTATATTTATATATTGTTTGTTCATTATGTGCTGATTTTTCCCATGTTATTGGAACCACATAACCACCTGTTACTAGGTATCCAGAACCGCTTCCAATATTTTCAAGTTCTTGTCTTCCTTTTCCTTCTCCATCATTTATTGTATAATTTCTTACACAGTATATTATAATATTTTTAGCTGTATATTGCTGACCTGTTACTAAGTCAACATTAGGTGTTCCACTCATACTTCTTTTATATACTTTATTTTCTTCATCATATTCATAACTTGTTGTGTGATAATATGAGTATTTTATATCAATTGTTTCTGCTTTTTTTGCTCCTTCTAACTTGTCCATCTCAATTTCTTCTGCACTATAATTTAAAAGTAATTCTTTATTTGTATCTCTTGTGTATCCTTTTTTTTCTGAATATTCTTTTACATTTTCCATGCTTGTAAAACCAGTATGCTCATATGCTCTTTTTAGTGTTTTATCTCTGAAAAATACACTTCCTTCAAGTGCTATTCCATCTAAATGGTCAATAGAACCTAATTTGTTATATGCTTGTGGACTTCCACCCCAATGAATGTATATGGCATCATTTTCATTTACATAGTCTATAAAATAATGTCTTGCACTTCTTATTGATCCTATTTTTGCTGTGTTTTTATCTTTATATAGTGCCATCATTCTAGTTATTCCACCTTCTGCAATTATTTCATATACAATGTAAGCATCTTGTACTCCACATTGTGGCCATGCTGAATGGTTGTTATTTATCATAACTGCATATGGTCTAGTTTTTGAATCTTCATCTACTATTTGCACTTTTTTCACTTCTGGAATTGGTTGGTTTTGCTCTTTTCCAGTATCAATTATTTCATTGTTTTTCTCTCTATTATTTAAGATTTTTATTGCAAAAACTGCTGCTGCACCAATTATTATTATCACTAAAAGTAGTATTATAATTTTACCTATGTTTTTTTTCATTTTAACATTCTCCTATCTATTAATATTTAATTTTGATAATATGTTTTCTTCTTTTTCTCTCATTTCTTTTTTGTCTTTTTCTTCCATATGGTCAAATCCTAATAGATGATAAAATGAGTGAACAACCATATATGATAATTCCCTTTCAAAACTGTGCCCATATTCTTCTGCTTGTTTTTCAACTTGATTTAGTGATATTACCATATCCCCTAAAACATCCTCATTTTCTGGATTCAATGTTTTAATCTCATCTTTTTCAAACATTGGGAATGATAACACATCTGTTTCTTTATCTATTCCTCGATGCTCTTTATTTATTGTTCTGATGTTTTGTGGTGTTGTTATAACTACATTTACATATAGATTTTTCCCATTTAATTCTTCTTCTTCAAAACATTTTTCAAGTACTTTTCTTACTATTTTTTCATATTCTTCTTTTTCATTAACATCTAAATAGTTTAATTCTAATATATCCATTTTATGCTGACCTCTTATTATATATCATTTTTCCATATTTCTTTTCTGCTAGTTTTATTGTTCTTATTGCTCCCATTTCTGTTAATTTCTCTTTGTGTATTTCAATTATCTTTGCATATTTTTTTCTATCCACATTTAATTTCTTAATATCTTCTCTTAATACTAGAATTTGTTTTTTCTCTGGATTATCCCTCTGTTTCTCATATTTTTCCCAAAACTTCTTGTATTCTAGTCTTTCTTGAGGGTTGTCCCAATATACTTTAGTTGATAATAGTTTTACATTATAATCTTCCACAACATCAAAAAATGTTTCATAATTGTTTTGCCTTTTTAGTTTTGTTTTGCTGTTTACAATTAAAGCTCTAACATCTTTTAGTATTTTTCTATAACATTTTTCTGTTGCAACTAGTGGTAAGCTGTGTATAAATAGTTTTCTACTCAAGTTAAGCAATACTACTTTTTGCATTATTCTATCTTTTTCTTCGAGCTTTCCAACTGTTGTGTGCATATATTGCTCATACTCTTCTTTTGCTGTGCTATCTCCTAGTTCTATTTTTACAGCTAATATTTCTGTTACATAATTTTCCAAAGTTGTAAATATTTTCTCATATACATCTTCTTCACTATTCTTAACATTATCTGATATAACAACTGAATAGTTTTTTAAAAGACCTTTATATAATGTATCCATTTTTGATACATAGAATTTTTTATATTTGTTAGCTGTTTTTTCATTTCTCATTTCGCTAACTGTTTCGTAATCTATCCTTAACAAATATTCTTGTTTCTTGTATTTATATTCTAGGTAATTTTTGTTTTTTAAGCTTACTACAAAATAGTATTTTGCTATTGCATCTTTTTCAAAGCTTGTTGCTGTGTTGTTTTTAACTTTTTTATATAGTGAATCCATTATATATTTGTCTATCGCCTCTAAGTATAGTGCATAACTGTCTTCATATTTTTTTGCAGCTTCTTCTGTATTGTTTTCTAAAAATAAGTTATATGCCTTAATTAAGCTATTTCTTTTAATAGAAATCATCATACTATTTAAGCCTACTCTAGTTGGTATAAGTATTTTTGAAATTGTACTACTTAGCTTTGAAAAAAAAGTTTTGTCAGTCTCTACTACTCTTAAACTTCTTTGTTCCATAATATCACCTTTCTTTAATTAAATATTTATCTCTTGCTCTATTCCTATTTTCTCTAAAACCTCGTATGTAACCTCTACTTCAACGCTTTCATCTATTGCATATGTGTTTACATTTATATTAGTTATTCCTTCTTTATCTTTAATTTCTTGTTCTAACTCCTGTTTTAGTTGGTTAGTTATTTTGTTTACTAACTCTTCTTGTGTGTAAATTTTCTGCTTACTTATTTGCTCTTTATTTGTAATTTTTATTAATTCTATTGGCAAGTAAAAATTAGAAAATAGTGTTAATTTTTTACTCTCATTTATTGTATCATATTTTTGAAAATTTGAAAGGGTTTTAAACAAATTTATTTGATTTTTTTTAAATTTAATACTATATTTTTTTTCCTGTTTTCCAGTTTCTTCTAAAATTTGTTGTTCTAATGGTTCTTTAGCTCTTTTTGTGTACCAAATTCTTGCTTCTATTGTAGCTACTGAATGAACATTTCTAATTCCTGTATATTTACCTTCTAAATATCCATTAACCAAAACTGTTCCTTTTTCTACAATATCACCTATCTTTACTGCAGCAGTTCCATTTTGTACATCTATTTTAGTTATAATTCCTGTTTTGTCAGCAACTATATCACAATATTTATTTTCATCTATTACTGTTGGAGCTTTGTCTATTTCTTTTATTTTTACAATAGCATTTGTTCCTTTTACTGTTATTCCCATCCATGCAATATCATCTCTTTGTAGTCGTATTTGATTTATAATAGAATTTGTATCTATATTATTTTTTGATGTTCCTATTGTTAGTCCATTTTTTTCTAATGTTTGTACTATTTCCTGCTTTGTAATACTTGAATTTCCTTGTATTTCTATGTTCCAAATATAATTTGATGATACTATTATTGCAGATATAACAGCTACAAAAACTATTCCAAATACTTTTCTCTTCTTATATTTGCGTGCTGTAAATGGTAGACCTTTTTTACTTTGAATTTTCATTTTGGATTTTGTTTTTTTAGCTATTTGTCTTAGTCTTTTGTAATCATTTTTTCTAACTTTTGCATACATTATAGTTGATTTTTCGCGCTTAATATCCATTAACAGTATTTTTTTACTTATACAAAGATTTATAAATCTTTCTACAAAAAAGCCTTCAACTTTTATATTTACATACCCTGAAAAATAATTTAAGATACCTTTTACTACCAAAGATTATTTCCTCCCTTTAATTTTTTTCTAGTTCTATACTTTTTATTATTCCTTTTATTCCTATATCATCTTCTGTAATTTGCTCTAGTGTAAGCTTGTAGCCGTTTATGTTAATTGTTCCTATTTCGGTTGCAACTTTTATGAAAAATTCCTCATATTCTAGTATTCCTTTATAGTTTTCTATAAACATCTCATCAAAAGATATCATTGTTATTTTTGGTTCTGTGTTATCTAATTCTCTTGGCATATCTAGTATTTGGTTGAATTTATTTTTTCTTTTCATTTCATTCACCTTCTTTTAATTGTATTAGAAGGCAAAAAAAATATGCAATTCGTTCTTTTCAAATTGCATATTTTTTTATTATATCTTTATAAGTGCAATGGTTGAATATACTAGTATTCCTACGAATGAGCCTACTAATATATTCGCTATTGTAAATGGTCCGCTTATTTTTGTTATTTGTTCATATTTATCTAATATACTATTTATTTCTTGTTTTGATAAGAGTTTTTTACTTTCCATGTATTCTTTTGCTAGGTATTTTGCCTTTGTAATGGCATCTATTTCTAAAAATCCTCTTACTGCAAGTTTTATTGTAGCTAGTAGTAATAGTATAAATGTTGGTTCAGCAATATTTGTTATTATGCCTGTTATTGTTAGAATTGTTATTGTTAACCAGTATAGAATTGTAATATTAGAAAATATGAAGTTAAATAGCAAAAGTCTTCTATCTTGCACGGAATGCAAACACTCATGTGCAATGGTTTGAATTCTTGCATAGTTATTTTTCATATCTGCTATTAATATTTTATTTGAAACTGCTATGTACAAATTTGTTTGCGTGCTTTGTGCTTGCTCAATTTTTACTGTTTTGTTTCCTAACATTTGTAGCATTTCTTCGGCTATTTTTATGTTTTCAGGAAATTTATCAGTAAGTTTTTCAAGGTCTTTGTCTTCTTTTAGTGGTTCTACTTTTTTTGTACTTATTTTAAAAATTATTTTTAACAGAGTTATACTTACTAGTGTTATGGCTATAACAAATATTGGTTCCATTTATACTTCTACAACTCCTCCCATTACATTGTTCCTTGCAAGTTTATCTGTTGGTACATCTGTTAGAACTTTAGTTCCTCCAGCAATTATAACTTTATCACCTTTGTTTAAAAATCCTTCTTCTATTAATTTATCTAAGCCTTTATGTAATAATATATCTATATTTGGTTGAGGTTCAAAGTATTTTGGAATTATTCCCCAGCTTAATCCTAATTGTCTGTATGTAATTTTATTTTGTGTTATAGCAAATATTGGGCATTCTGGCCCAAAGCTTGATACCATTTTTGCTGTATTTCCAGTGTTTGTGTATGCTATAATTGCTTTAGCATTTACATTCATAGCACTTGTGCATACTGCATAATTCATAATAAATTCTGTATCTGTTCCTCTTAAGTCATATTCTCTTTCTTTAAATCTTTTCCAATATCTTATTGAGCTTTCTATTTTTATTGCTATTTTGTTCATTGTTTTTACACATTCGACTGGGAAATTGCCTGATGCAGTTTCGCCAGATAGCATTATTCCGCTACTTCCATCATATATTGCATTTGCAACATCACTTACTTCTGCTCTTGTTGGTCTTGGATTATTTATCATTGATTCTAGCATTTGTGTTGCTGTAATAACTGGTTTTCCTTGTTTGTATGTTTTCTTAATAAATTGTTTTTGGTAGACTGGTACTTCTTCCATTGGTATTTCTACTCCTAAGTCTCCTCTTGCTACCATTATACCATCTGAAACATTTAAAATTTCATCGAAATTATCAATTCCCTCTCTATTTTCAATTTTTGATATTATTTTAATGTGTTCACCATTATTTTGTTTTAAAACTTCCCTAATTTCTAAGACATCTTGTGGTTTTCTAACAAAAGATGCTGCTATATAATCAAAGCCTGCTTCGATTCCATATGTAATATCTGCAATATCTTTTTCAGTAATTCCTGGTAGATTAACTATAAAATCTGGAATATTAATACTTTTTCTGTTTGTAAGTTTACCACCTTGAATAACCTCGCACACAATATCCTTATCTCTAATTTCCTTAACTTTAAGTTCAATTGTACCATCATTAACAAGAATAATTCTGCCAATATCTATTTCTTGGTATAAAGTTTTATAAGTAATAGAAACTTTATATTTATCTCCTAACTCATCATTGTTTAGCAAAGTAAACTCTTGCCCTTTATCAAGAAAAATCTCGTTGTTTTCAAACTTACCAATCCTAATCTCTGGCCCTTGTGTATCCAAAAGCAAAGGAACTGGCAAACCAAGTTCATCTCTAACTTTCTTAAACATATTAATTCTATCAGCCTGGTCCTTATAATTACCATGTGAAAAATTTATCCTTGCAACATTCATCCCAGCAAGCATCAACTCCCTCAAAACTTCCTCACTATCAGTAGCAGGCCCTAAAGTACACACAATTTTAGTTTTTCTCATATAAAAATCATTTCCTTTCAAAAAAATCTGCTTAAATTTTATCATTTTGAAAGAAGCGTGTCAATATTTTGAGGGAAATTTTAACACTTTGGACTAGTAGTTATTTTCAATAAAATTATTTTGCATAATCAATAACTACATTACCCACAGCCCAATTATCATCCCAGCCTTCTGGCTTTTCTCCTTCTTTCCATGGAACATGGACTGTTATTGATGGAATATATAGAAACACTTGGTTCCCCATTGTTGTTACATTACTTGGAATTGTTATCTCATTTAATGCAATACAATAACTAAATACATTAGTTTCAATAATTTTGACTGATGATGGTATTATTATTTTATTCAAAGCTTGAGATTCAAAAAAAGCAAAACCTCCAATTGTTTCAATTCCATTTGATATCGTAACACTTGTAATATCATTTTGTATATACCAATAAAATGCGGATCCTCCTTTGCAAATAGATGGATCCCAAAAAGAACCATACTTTACACCAGAATTTATATTATGAGTAACTGTTCCAATTTTTTTTACTGGCACACCATTTATATAATTTGGTATTACTACTTCTTTGTCCGAACCTTTATATCCATTTATTGTAATTGTGCCATCATCTTCCAATACATATATCCAATCATCTATATTTTCCGGTTCCACTATTATAGGATTTATTTCCTCCATATATTCTTCTATTGAACCATACTCTTTTCCATTTATTGTAACTCCACTTATTTTACTCTCCTCTTCATATGCTAACTTAT
>USHY01000003.1 GCA_900554635.1 uncultured Clostridium sp.
TAATGTACTTGTAGATAGTTCAAATTATACAAGCAAAAGTGGAAGCACAATAATTGTATTAAATAAAGACTATGTAGATACACTTGCAGTTGGAGAACATACATTAAAAGTAGCATTTACAGATGGAGGAGAAGCAGAAACAACATTTACAATAGAAAGAAAAGCTGAGGACAACAATAATAACGAAGACAACAACGAAAATAACAATGAAAATAACAATGAAAACAATACTCCATCAAAACCAGAAAATAAAGAAGAAATGAAAGACAAAGATAATGGTTCAAATCCAAAAACAGGCGATAATATAATACTTTATGTAGCAATGGCAAGTATTTCAATAATAGGACTTGGAGCAATAATAATAGTTTCAAAAAAGAATAAAAAGAACTAAAATACTACATAAAAGAGGACTAGACCTTTCTAGTTCTCTTTTTAAAAATAAAAGGAGGATTATATGCCAGGAAAAAGAACTAAAACTAGAAAGAAAATAAAGCTAAATAAAAGATTGGTTTGTAGTATTAGTATTGTACTATTACTAATAGCAGTTATATTTACAATTAAAATAATATCAAAACCTGTAAAAGTAGGAAAAATAAACAAAGAAGGTAAAGCAGAATATATAGAACGAGTTGTAAATGTAACAAAATATCCAAATAAAAAAATTGTAGAATTTAAAAACGATTATGAACTAATAGATAATGGAATAATAACAACAGAGATGTATGAGAAGTTAAAAAATAATGATAATATCTATAATCTAACAGTAACAGAATACTTAAGACTAGGAGATATATCTTCAAAAGAGAGTTATAATATAAATAAAGCAATACAAACAGGAGTAGTAAAAGAGGACACAATATATGCAGATTATTTTGCAAAAACTTGTGGATTTGAAAACAAAAAGGAATTACTAAAATACACAAAAGCTGTATTTGAACTAGCTGATAAAGAAAAATAGAGGCCAATTCTTTAATCATATTTTGTGTTTGAAATGATGAATAATAAACTGAATATATAAATAAGAAGTGGTATACGCAAAAATGCTAATATACCACTTCTACTTCCTTCAAGGAGATTTTTGTAATTTGTTATACGCAGTTTATCAAAAAAAACCAATAATGTCAACATTTTGCTGACAAAAAAGATAATTAGTAGCTATTGCTTTTTCATTTTAGGCTTTGCCACAAGTGAAGCTATATATCCAAAAAATATTGCTGCTGAGATTCCACCTGCGGCGGCTGCTGTGCCGCCGGTGAAGGCTCCAATTAGACCATCTGTTTTGGCCATTTTTATGGCTCCTTTTGCAAGTAGGTTACCGAAACCGGTGAGTGGCACTGTTGCTCCTGCACCGGCGAAGTCAACTAGTTTTTGGTATATTCCAAGGCCTCCTAAAATTGCACCTAGTGTTACAAAGGTTACTAGTATTCTTGCAGGGGTGAGTTTGGTTTTGTCGATTAGAATTTGGCCAACAATACAGATTGCACCTCCAACAACGAATGCTTTTAGTAGCATCATCCAATTTAAGTTATTTATAAAATCTTGCATTTTTTCCTCCTTAAATGTTATTTTCAATAGCAATTGCATGAGCAATTCCTGGGATGCTTTCGCCTTGTTGAGAGGTTGTGGCATTTGTTAGGGCTCCTGTTGCTATTAATAATATTCTATTTAGCTCTTTTTGCTTTAATTTATTGAAGAAGTAGCCAGAGAAGACTGTTGCACAGCAGGCGCAGCCACTACCACCTGAGTGGGTGTCTTGTGTGTTTTTATCAAATATTAGCACTCCGCAATCATTATAATTTGATTTAATGTTATAACCTTTTGTACTTGCCATTTCAGTAAGAATTTCTTTTCCAATATGGCCAAGGTCACCTGTTAGGATAGCATCATAATAACTTGGCTTTCTTCCAGTATCTTTAAAATGTGCAACAAGAGTATCTAATGCAGCAGGTGCCATTGCAGCTCCCATATTATTGGCATCTTTTATACCCATATCAATTACTTTGCCTGTTGTAATATAAGTTACATATGGGCCATTTCCACATTTTGAAAAAATTGCAGAACCTGCTCCAGTAACGGTCCATTGTGAAGTTGGTGGTCTTTGATTACCAAGCTCAAGTGGAAAACGAAATTGTTTTTCTGCACTACAGAAATGACTTGAGGCAGAAGCAATACATTTATCAGCAGCTCCTCCATCTATAAAAATTGAAGCAAGTTGCATTCCTTCAACAAATGTTGAACATGCTCCAAAAATTCCATAAAGGGGAATACCGAAGCTCTCTTAAACCAAAACTTGATGATATACATTGGTTAAGCAAATCACCCGCGAAACAGTAGTTTATATCTGTTGAGGATACTTTTGCTTTCATAATATTCATATTTACAGTTTCTTTTATAATTTTACTTTCTGCTTTTTCCCAAGTTTTCTCTTCCCAAAACTCATCTTCTAAACACTTATCGAAATAATCAGCCATCGGACCTTCAGATTCTTTAGGACCAACAATAGAAGCGGTTTCTAAGATTGTAATAGGGTTATCAAACTTAAGTGTTTGTAAACCAAATCTTTTCATTTTTTATTTCCTCCTTTAAATACCTGTAAAAATTAAATAACATATTCCAACTAAAATTGAAGTTGAAATACCATAAACTAGAACAGGACCTGCTACAGTAAACATTTTTGCACCAACTCCCATAACATATCCTTCAGATTTATATTCGATAGAAGGTGAAACTATAGAATTTGCAAAACCTGTAATAGGAACAAGTGAACCTGCACCAGCGAATTTTCCTATTTTATTAAATATATTTAAAGACGTTAAAAATGCACTTAAAAATATTAAAGAGATTGAAACAATAGTTCCGCTCATTTCAACATCTAACCCCCTATACTTACATATTTCCATTATTATTTGGCCAAGCATACATATTAAGCCTCCAACCCAAAAGCTATTGAAACAGTTTTTTAAAATAGGAGAATTAGGAGATTTTTGCTTAACATATTCTTGGTATTCCTTGTTTGTATTAATTGATTTCAAAAAAAATCACCTCCAATTTTGTAAAAGTAAAAAAAATCGCATAAAAATCAAAATTTTAATCACAATAGTATTGTGCACTTTTTCGAAAAAAATATGCAATATGATAGAAATTTTACAAAATTATGATAAATATTACAAAAATATTACATTTATATTACATTTTCGACAAAAATATTGACTATCTCGAAAAATGGTTTAAAATATATTTATAGAATATAGAATTGTAATAACTAAGGAGAGAGAAATGCAAAGTTGTTTAGGAATTTATGTACAAGATAATTTAATAAAGTATGCTAAGATTTCTAAAGAAGCACATAATAAACTAAAAATGGAAGCATATGGAGTAAAATTTTACGAAACAGACATTGAAAAAACAATAGAACAAATAGTAAAAGAAACATTTAGCTTTCAAGTACCTTTAAGTGTGAATATAGAAAAAGAAAAATATACTTATTCAGATATTTTCAACTTACTTAAACCACAAGATGTAGAAAAAGCAATTGATACAGAGTTTGAGTATTTCTGCAACAATAACAACAAAAACAAGAACACTATAGAATATAGAAAAATAAAAGCACCTAGCCTAGAAGATAGAGATAAACTACGAGTTGTATATACCTATATTGATAAAGCAAATGTAGTAGAAAGAATACAATTATTTGATAAATATAATGTTCAAAACATTTCACCAATTGCAACAGTTATTCCAAATGTAAATAGATTAGCAGTTCAAGAAAACAGTGTAATAGTTAACATTGAACAAATAACAGAAGTTACAACAATTGTAAATGGAAAAGTATATAAAGTAGATAAATTAGAAAATGGGATGAATAAAATACTAAAGCTAATTGCAGAAAGAGAAAATTCTATACAAAAAGCATATGAAATATGCAAAAACACAACAGTTTACACAAAATCAGCACAGAACTTAAAACTAGAAGGAAACGAGTATTTAGATGAGATTATAGCATATCTATTTGAAATAATTGAAAATGTTAGAGATATTATTACTAAAAATGAGATTGAAATAAACAACATTTATATTACAGGTATGGGAATAATAATAAATAATATTGACCTACTTTTCCAAGAAAATTTCATAGACAAAAAATGCGAAATATTAATTCCATCTTTTGTAGAAAAAACAAATGTAAAAATCAACATAAAAGATTATATAGAAGTAAACTCAGCAATAGCATTAGCAATTGAGGGACTTAATAAAGAAAAGGATGTAAATTTTGGAGAAAAAAATGTATCAATTCAAAAAATATGGTCATTTTTACAAAACGATATAAGGCATCTTGGAGGAATTAAAAAACAAAAAGAAAAGCCAAGTTTTAAAGAAACAATGAAATCCGAAATTGATATTGGAGATAAGTTTTTAATTAGAACTACAGCAACACTGGCACTAGTAACTATTCTTTATATTGCTACTACACAAACAATAGTGGGACAAATTAAGGAAAAAACATCAGAAACAAATGAAGTAATAGAATATGGGAAAAGCCAAATTGCAAAAGTTACAGAGTACAATACATTAATAAAGAGTAGAACATCAGAATACCAAAAAATGATTGATAATATTGATGAAGCAAACTCAAGACTAAGCGAAAATTACTCAAGCAAAAATGCAATACCAAATTTATTAAATAAAATACAAAATGTTATACCACAAGGAGTTCAACTTTTATCAGTAGAAAACTCAACAGGTAAAAATATAACCATAACAGCACAGGCTAAACTTTATGATCAGTTGGGATATTTTAAAGCAGCATTAGATAATGAAGGAATATTAACAGATATAACAACAACTAAAGGTGTTAAACAAAACGATTTGATTAGTATAACAATAACAGGTTTACTACCATATTAAAGGAAAGGAAGCAAATATGAAAAAGATTCTAATATCCATACTTCTAATTTTAAGTGCATTGTTAACATATTTTGCTGTAGTAAAACACATTTCGTTTTTTGGCTGGAGAAGCAATAATTTTGCAGATGTGAAAGATGAAAAGATAAATTTGGATAACCAAATAAATGTTGCAAAGCAGATTAATAATCAAGAATATTTATCAAATGTAGAGGGGTTAGAAACTTCAATTGATGAATATAAGAAAACAAAGTTGAAATATGAAGCAAAAACAGCAAATATTAGTGATGATACTGAAATTGGAATTGTAAAAATCAAGAACTACAAAATAGAAAGAATTTGGGTAATTCTTCAGAATTATGCAAAAAAAGAAAAAATAGAATTAGAATTAAACTTATTAGACACAGCAACATCAAATGTATATGATTTAGATGTTACATTACTTGGTGATTATATAGGAATAACAGATTTTCTATATGATATAGAAAATGATGATACACTTGGATTTAAAATAACAAATTTCAAATTACTTCCAAGTACAGTTACAACAACTACTACAAAATCAGACAATACAACATCAGGGAATAATAATACAACAGAAGAGAATAAAAATACAAACAATACAACAACTACAACAACTTCAGTAAGTGTAAGCAAATTGAAAGCAACATTTAAAATAGAAGAAGTTGGAATAGAGTTTAATTAAGGAGAATTTAAAATATGTTTAAATCTATTTTAAAAGAAATAATGATAATATTACTTTTGATAGTAGCAATATTATTAATTTTGGGAATTTTGTTTTACGATTATAGACCTACTGCTAAAATTCCAAGCAAAGTGGCAGAATATTCTTTACCAACAGAAATGCAAGAAGAATTAAATGAAACAATGGAAGCTGTTAAAACTCAAAATATTATACAAACATATAGGATTGACGGAAGCGATTTGAAACGCTATGAAAGAACAGATCAATACAATGCTGGTAGAGTAAATCCATTTGATAAAATATCAAGTGAGGAAACATCAGGAGATAATAATGGAGGAAGTAATTCAAACTCATCAACCTCAAATAATACCCAGGGTGGCAAATTATATAATACATCTAAATAATTATAGGTAATATTTATTAAAGTAAATATATACAAAAAAAGCATATGGAGGGGGGTGAAAAATATGAAAGATCAAAAAGGTATTACTTTAGTTGCATTAATTATAACAATCATTGTTATGTTAATATTAGTTTCAGTTGTAGTAACAGTTGTTATTCAATCTAACTTATTAAACACAGCTAAAAAAGCAGGTTCTGATACAAAGAACGCTTATGAATCTGAAAAAGAAATGAACAGCATAATAAATGTTAATGGAAAATTAATTAACATTGCTGAAATTAACGAAAGCACAACATTTTAGTAAAAAACTAAAATAGGCATATACGTAATTAATATGTATATGCCTAAATTAATAAGAAAGGATGTAAAAAAATTGAGCATAATGGTTCATGTACTAATGTTTATAATAGGCATTACTTTTGGAAGTTTTTATACTTTAGCAGTATATAGAATTCCATTAAAGCAAGACATAACTCATACACATTCATACTGCCCAAAATGTAATCATAGATTGGGCTTTTTGGATTTGATTCCGGTTTTGAGCTATATTTGTTTGGGCGGAAAATGTAGATATTGCAAGGATAAAATTAGACCAAGATATTTAGTTTTAGAAATACTGTCTGGAACTGTGTTTTTATTATACTCAATTTTCTTAAATATAGATTTATTAAATATTGAAGCTGTTAAGATTGTGAACCTAGCTTTTGGGGTTTGCTTTTTTAGTACAGTGTTTATTACTGTTGGAATATTCAATGAGTACAAAAGTGTTCAAAAATCAGTATTTAATTTTGGAATAATTGTGGAAGCAATTTATATAGTATATCTATACATATTAAATAGAAGTATTTATAGATATATTATATATGTTATAGCATTGCTGTTTATGGTAATGGTAAATAACTCAAAAGCAAAAGAAAAATTAAAAATAATTGCATTTTTACTATTTATTATAATTGGAATTTTAGAGATATGCTTGACAATTTAAAACTGTGGGAGAGGAAAAATGATTGATAAGGAAAGATTAAGGAAGGATAATGGAATATTTTTATCAGATGCTGTGGTCGCGGTTTTACTAGTTTTATTGTTTTCTGGGATAATCGTTGCCTTAATAACAAACACAACTTATGAATCTACAAAGATTAAGCTAAATAGCCAGCAACTTAGGCTAGTTACTGAAATCTTTGAGTATGTTGATAAGGTATCTTATGACCAAGTTACAGAACAATCATTAATTCAGTATGTTAATAATTCATATTCAGGTAGTTCAGACATAGTTCAAGCAGGAAATAGCGTAGATGAACTTACATCTTCATATAAAGTTAGAATAACTGTTAGACAGTATGGGCAGGAAGATGGGAAAATGGACTTGATTAAGATTGTAACAGTAAATATAGAAAATACTTTGGCAAATAAGGAGCAGACAACAGAAATTTCAAGGATTAGAAAGAGAAGTGCACAAGAGGTTAAAACATTACTTGCAGACTAAAAAAAGTAATTATTGCCAATTTGAAATAAAGTATTTAATTTGTTTCAAAATTATAATATAATTATTTTAAGATAAAAACGAAAGGAGCTTTAAAATGGATTCAAAAAGAAGAGGACCAATAGGAATTGAATTAGTAAAAAGAGGAATATTAACACAAGCTGACATAGATAAAGCTTTAGAATACCAAAGGAGAAACCCAAATAAAAAGATAATAGAAATAATTAGTATATTAAACCTTTGCGACCAGTATATACTTCTACAGGTATTAGGTGAAATACTTAATGAAAAAAGTATTATGCTTACATATGGGGATGTAAAAATAGATGTAAAAAAATATATATCACTAGATATGGCAAAAAAATATCTAGCTATACCATTTGAAATTAATGGGGACAAGATAAAAGTGTGCTTTGCAGACACAACTAATACTGCAGCAACAGAGGCTATAAGATTAGTGCTACTAAACAAAGGCTTAATAATGGAGAAGTATATTACTTTCGAAAGAAACATAAGAGCAATACTAAATTCTTTAGAGGGAACAGACTCGGAAAATATTGATACTGGAGAAGATGCAACAACACTTGTAGACAGTATTATAAAGGCAGCGATGAGAAAGAGAGCAAGTGATATACATATAGAACCATTGGAAGATTCAGTAAGAGTAAGATATAGGATAGATGGTGAACTTGTAAAAGCTACAGAGATAAAAAAAGAAAAGCAACCACAGATAATAGGAAGACTTAAAGCGATATCTAATATGTTCCAAGAAAAGCAAGATTCTCAAGATGGTAGAATAATTTTGTATCCAGATTATAATATTCGTGTATCTTCACAAAGAAACATATATGGAGAAAAATTTGTTTTAAGATTATTAAGAAAAAATATGAATATTAGAGGACTAGCAGAACTTGGATTCCCACAAACGGATGAACAAATTAGAAAAAACTTAAATAAGAGAAATAGTATAACAATTATTGCAGCACCAACTGGAGAAGGAAAAACAACAACTCTATATAGTATAATAGATTATTTAAATAATCCTAGCATAAACATAACAACAATAGAAGACCCAGTAGAAATACGAATTCCGGGATTAAACCAAATTGAGATATCTGAAAAACTAAGATTTTCAGATTCATTAAGAACAGTATTAAGACAAGACCCTGACATTGTACTTGTAGGTGAAATAAGAGATAAAGAAACTGCTGAAATTGCTATGCAAGCTGGTCAAACAGGACACTATGTTTTATCAACAATCCACACTATAGATAGTATTGAGGTTATTACAAGGCTAAGAAAAATGGGAGTATCTGATTATGATATTTCAAGTACACTTGCAACATCTATATCACAAAGACTAGTAAGAAGAATATGCCCAAAGTGTGCTACAAAAAGAGAGTTTACAAACCAGGAAAAAGAACTTATTCAGAATTTATTGAGAAAATACAATATTAAAATTAATCTTGATGATAAGTTCACATATACAGCAAATGGATGTAAGGAATGTAATAATACAGGATATTACGATAGAATAGGCGTATTCGAAATATTAACATTAACAGATGAAATAAAAGAATTAATAACAAAAGGAGCATCAAGCTTAGAAATTAGAAAACTTGCAATAGAGCAAGGATTTGTACCATTAACAGTTGATGCAATAAACAAAGTAATTAATGGAGAAACAACTCTTGATGAAATAAACAAAAAACTAGTTATTTACTAATAGTAAGGAGAAGAAAAATGATAAATATAGAAAAAATCTTAAAAGAAGCAATAGCAAGAAATGCTTCAGATATTCATTTAGTTTCAGGAAAAAAACCAATACTAAGGGTAGCAAGAACTTTAGAAGAAATGGAATCTGAAACAGTACTTACAGATGATGACATGTATGAAATGTATGATTATTTTGTAAGAGGCAATATTGATAAGGACCAAGAATATACACAAACCAAAAAGCTAGATTTTTCATATGAATTTGGAGGCGTAAGATTTAGGGGAAACATATCTTCTTCAGAAGAAGTTCCTGTTGCAACTTTAAGATTAATAAGAAATGAATTACCAAGCTTTGCAGAATTAGGAATACCAGATGTTGTAAGAAGAATGATGTATCAACCACAAGGTTTGATATTAGTAACAGGAAAAACAAACTCAGGTAAAACAACAACATTAAACGCACTAATAGATGAAGTTAATAAAACAGAAAAAAAGAAAATACTATCATTGGAAAAACCAATAGAATTTAAGCATACATCAAAAGAATCACTTATAGTTCAAAAAGAAATTGGAAAAGGAAAAGATGTTTTAACATATAGAGATGGAGTAAAAAATGCCCTAAGAGAAGATTGCGACATTCTAGTAATAGGAGAGATTAGAGACAAAGAAACAATGGAAGCTGCAATAGATATGGCAGAATCAGGACACTTAGTACTAGGAACATTACACACAAAATCTTGTGCAGAAACAATAGATAGAATAATTAACTTTTATGAAATAAGAGACCAAGCTTCTGTAAAATACTTACTTGCATCACTTTTAAAACTAATTATTTCACAAAGATTGCTAAAAGGAACAGATGGAAATTTGGTACTACTTCCAGAAGTAATGGTAGTAGATAATGTGGTTGCAGGTTGCATAAGAAAGGAAAGATTTAGCGTATCAGAACTTGAGGATGCAATACAATCTAACTTAAACAAAGGAAATGTTAGCTTAATTAATTCACTCGCAACACTATATGTAAATAACAAGATAACTTTAGAACAAGCAAAATCACAGCTTGAAGAGAAAAACATTGAAGTTTTAAATAGAACAATAATGCAAATGAAAATGAAAATGGTATAATCGCACAATAATGGAGGTAATAATATGCCTGTATATAAGTATAGAGCTGCAACAAGAACAGGAGACATTGTTGAATATAAGACAGATGCACCTAACAAATATATTTTGTTAAAGAAATTAAAAAGCAATGGACTATACCCAATTACAGTAACAGCTCTAAATATGAGATCAGATAAAAAAGTTAAAAAACAGAAAAGAAATATAGAAACCAGCCATAGTGTTTTAAAACAGGTTAGAGCAGAACAAATTGAGAAAAATATGAACAAAAAAGAAAGCTGGTATAAAAGAGTAAATGAAAAACTACAAAAAAATCAAGCAATTAAAAGAAGAGATATTCTAGTTTTTACTCAAAACTTCTATTTACTTAAAAAGGCTAATTTTAACAATATTCATGCACTTACAACAGTTATAGAAACAATAGAAAATCCATCTTTAAAAGCCGTAGTAGAGGATATTTTGCTAGGTGTTGAAGCTGGAGAAAACATGTACACAACAATGGAATATTATGGTTCAATATTTCCTTCAATTTATGTTAATATGATTAAAGTTGGGGAATTATCTGGTTCGCTTACAAAAGCACTTGAGCAAGCTGTAGAATACCTAGAAGATTCAGCAGCTTTGAATAAAAAACTAAAAGAAATATTAATACCAAACTTAGTACAATTTGTACTTTTAATGGTACTTGCAATAGTTGGAACACTACTTTCAGTTCCTATGATACAAGGTGTATTTGATAGTTTCGGATCATCAGCTGAGTTACCAAAAATAACTCAAGGATTTGCAAATTTTCTAAAAATAGCTTCAAAGGTATGGTATATACCAGTATCAGCAATTGCAATTGCAGTATTAATTATTATAGCATACATAAATACTCCAAAAGGAAAATATCAATTCCACTATTTCAAATATAAAATGCCTGTTTTTGGAAGACTAATATATGCTATAGACTTTTCAAGATTAATAAAATCTTTAGCATTAAACTTAAAAAATGGACAAAGAATACAGGAAGCACTAGAAACTAGTAGAAATATATCAAATAACTTAGTTATGCTATCACTAATAGAATCTGCAATTAACAATATTCTAATTGGTCAGAGCTGGATAGAACCATTTGAACAATCAGGATTATCAACACCAATGATAACAGAAATGTTACAAATTGGTATGCAAACAGACTTAACAGAAATGATGGAAAAATTAAATGATTATATGCAAATAGATATTGACAATATCATGCAAAGAATAATAAAAGTATTACCACAAATAGTTCAAATCTTTGTTGGAGCAGTTTTAATTTTCGTAGTAGTTGTAGTTCTTGTTCCATTACTACAAGTTTACATGGGTGGTTGGATGCTTGAAGGTTATACCTAAAATATACAACAATAAAAAAATCCGTAGATGCGGATTTTTTTATTGTTTATCTTGTATAAATTCAAGTTATATGATACAATATATTCGTAAAATTTTAAGAATAGAAGGAAATATATGTTAAAAGAAAATATCAAGAATTACGACTTAGATGAACTAAAAGTAAAAATGGAAGAATTACGGAGAAAAGAAATATAGAGCTGAACAAATTTTTCATTGGATATATAAAGAAAATGTTACAAGCTTTGAGGAAATGACAAATTTACCAGAAAGCTTTAGAGAAAAATTAAAGGAAAATTTTGATTTACATGTATTTAAAATTATTACAAAACAAGAATCAAAAGATGGAACAAAAAAATATCTTTTTGACCTGTTGGATAATAATGCTATAGAATCAGTTTTAATGGAATACAAATATGGGAAAACTGTTTGTGTATCAACACAAGTAGGATGTAAAATGGGATGCAAATTTTGTGCATCAACAGGTATTAAGTTTGCAAGAAGCCTAGAACCAGGGGAAATAGTTGAACAATTACTAGCTATTGAGAGAGATGAAAACATTAAAATTTCAAATTTAGTTTTCATGGGAATTGGAGAACCTCTTGATAATTATGATAATGTAATGAAAGCAATAAAATTATTAAATCATCCGAAAGGAATAAATATGGGGGCAAGGCATATAAGTATTTCAACAAGTGGTTTAGTGCCTAATATTTATAAATTGGCAGATGAAAATATACAGTGCACACTTTCAATTTCATTACATAGTGCTTCAAATGAAAAAAGAAGCCAAATGATGCCAGTAAATAATGTATATAACATTCAAGAATTGATGAAAGCATGCAAATATTATATAGAGAAAACAAACAAAAGAATTTCATTTGAATATGCTTTAGCAAAAGATAATAATGATAACTTGCAAGATGCAAAGGAATTAGTAGCTCTACTAAAAGGAATGTTATGCCATGTGAATTTAATTCCAATTAACAAGATTGAAGATGGAAAATATTCAAAAAGTTCAAACGAAAATATAATAAAATTCCGTGACTATCTAAATGACCATGGAATAGTTGCTACAATTCGTAGAGAATTGGGCTCAGACATAGATGCAGCGTGTGGACAACTTAGAAAAAAAGAGGTGGAGAAAAAATGAACATTTATGCTGAAACTGATGTTGGAATGGTAAGGCAAATGAATCAAGATGCCTACTATATTTCAGAAGAAAATGATAATTATAAATTATGTATTTTAGCTGATGGAATGGGAGGTTATACTGGAGGAGAAATAGCCAGTAGACTTGCATGTGTAAGTGCAGCTGACTATATTAAGAAAAATTTTGAAGATGGAAAACCATATACCAAAGAGGAATTAATGCAGATAATAAGTGATGCAATGCAACAGGCAAATGCTATAGTATATGAAAAATCAAGAGAAGAAAAAGAACTAGAGCAAATGGGTACTACTTTAGAAATTTGCTTAATATATAATAATAGAGTATTTATTGGACATATAGGAGATAGTAGAATTTATAGAATAAGACAAGGAATAATGAGAAAAATTACAGTAGACCATAGTTATGTCCAAAAATTAGTAAAAGATGGAACAATTACAAAGGAAGAGGCGATTCATCACCCAAAGAAAAATATGCTAATGAAAGCACTTGGATGTGAAGAAAAAATAGAACCAGATATAATGGTAAAAGGATTTAATTCTAATGATATAATTCTTATCTGTTCAGATGGTCTAACAAATATGATAGCAGAGCAAGAAATATACAATATAATAGTAGAAAACATAGAAACAGCTACACAAAACTTAATAAAAAAAGCCAAAGAATTAGGCGGATATGATAATATAACAGTAATTATAATAAAGAACTAATTTAAAGCATATAAAAGCTTTAATGAAAGGAATGTGAAAGATATGAATTTAGAAGGAAAACTACTAGGAAGTAGATATGAAATAATAGAAAAAATAGGCAGTGGAGGAATGGCAACAGTCTACAAAGCAAAAGACTTAGTACTAAAAAGATTTGTAGCAGTAAAGGTATTAAGAGAAGAATATACAACTGATAATGAATTTATTAAAAGATTCAATACTGAAGCAGAATCAGCAGCTAGCCTTGTACATCCTAATATTGTATCTGTTTATGATGTTGGCAAAGAAGGCAACCTATATTATATTGTAATGGAATTAGTAAAAGGAAAAACATTAAAAGAAATAATAGTAGAAGATGGAAGAATGGGTTGGAAATGGTCAGTGAAAATTGCAAAGCAAATAGCTCAAGCACTTGAAACTGCACACAGAAACAACATAATACATAGAGATATAAAACCACATAATATAATCATTACAGAAGATGGGATAGCTAAAGTAACAGATTTCGGAATAGCAAAAGCAGTATCAAACTCAACAATTACAGCATTTGGAACAACAATTGGTTCAGTACATTATTTTTCGCCAGAACATGCAAGAGGAGGAGCAACAGATGCAAAATCAGATTTATACTCACTAGGAGTAGTACTATATGAAATGGTAACAGGAAGAGTACCTTTTGATGCAGACACACCAGTTTCTGTAGCGTTAAAGCACATGCAAGAAAAGCCTGTAGAACCAATTATACTAAACCCAGCAATACCAGAAAGCTTAAATAGTTTAATTATGAAAGCAATGCAAAAAGATCCAAATCTAAGATATAGTTCTGCAACAGAAATGATAGAAGATTTTGATAGAATAATAAAAAATCCAGATACAGAAGTTGGAAAAATACCAACATTCAATAGAACACAAAAACAAAATGGAGAACATTCTCAAGAAAAAACAAATCAAGGTGTATTTGCAAAAATGAAAGATTTCTTTGAAAAACACAAAGCAGTTAAAGTACTACTAATGATTTTCATTGGAATTGCTGTATTTGCAGCCACTGTAGGAATAACTTTAGGAGTACTAAACTCAGGTCAACCCAAAGATGTAGAATTGCCAGATTTTACTAAAATAACAGTTGAAGAAGCAAAAGCCAAAGCAGCAGAGAAAAAACTTGAAATCAATGTTGTAGAAGAAAAGTATGATGTTGAAATAGAGGAAGGAAAAATAATTTCACAAGATCCAAAATATCAACCAAACTTTACAGTAAAAGAGGGTAGAACAATAAATGTAGTTGTAAGTAAAGGTCAAGAAATTGTAAAGGTTACTAAGTTAGTTGGTAAAACAAAAGATGAGGCTAGAAAAGAACTAAAATCTTTAGGCTTAGAAATGGAAATAGAAGAAGATTATAATGATGAAATAGAAGCAGGAATTGTAATAGAACAAGACATAGCAGAAGGAGAAGAAGTTCTTGCAGGAAGCAAAATAAAACTTAAAATAAGTTTAGGAATAGAACAAGTTGAAGTTCCAGACTTAACAGGACTTTCAGAAGATGAAGCAAAAAAGAAAATCACTGAAGCAAAATTAAAATGGATTAGAACAGATAGAATTAAAGATTCAAGTAAAGGCAAAGGAGTTGTTGAACAAAGTATTTCAGCAAAAAGCTTTGTAGACAAAAACTCAGAAATTGCAATTACAATTAATGATTATCAAGCAATGGTTCATGGAACAGTAAATATAAATGTTGCAAAGCTTACTGGTTATACACCAACATATAAAAAGGTTACAGAAAAAGTAAAAGACAGAGTAAAAAATGAAACAACAGGTAAAATGGAAGAAATAGAAAAAGAAGTTGAAAAAGAAGTATTATCAAACCCTCCTAAAAAAGTAACATTAGTAGTTACTGTAAATGATGAACAAGTTGAATCTAAAGAAGTTAGTGAAGACTTAAGCAATGTTTCAGTAGGATTTGATGGAGAAGGAACAGTAAGAATAAAAGTATTTATAGGAAAAACTTTAAAAGCAACAAAAGACTTAAATTTAAATGCTGAGACAACAATTAATGTTCCTTAAAAAATAGGAGAATAAAATGGGATTTTTTGAAAAATTAAAACAAGGATTAGGAAAAACTAGAGATTCCTTAAATGAAAAAATAAATAATGTTTTTAGTAATTTTAGAAAAGTTGATGAAGACTTGCTAGAAGAACTAGAAGAAATATTAATAATGTCTGATATAGGTGTTGAAACAGCAACTGAAATAATAGCAAAATTAAGAAACAGAATAAAACTTGAAAAAATTACTGATGAAGAAGGAGTAAAAACAGCATTAAAAGAAGAAATGCAAGCTATTTTAGATAAAGCACCAAATGGATTAGAACTAAAAACTAAACCAGCAGTTATTCTAGTAGTTGGAGTAAATGGAGTAGGAAAAACTACTTCTATAGGGAAAATTGCAAATAACCTAAGAAAGCAAGGCAAAAAAGTTGTTGTTGCTGCAGCTGATACTTTCAGAGCAGCAGCAGTAGAACAACTTGAAATTTGGGCAAATCGTGCAGGTGTTGATATTGTAAAAAGACAAGAAGGCTCAGACCCAGCATCAGTAGTTTTTGATGCAATAAAAATCACAAAAGAAAAAAATGCAGATGTTCTAATTTGCGATACAGCAGGAAGACTTCATACTAAAAAATATTTAATGGATGAGTTACTAAAAATAGGAAAAGTTATAGAAAAAGAATTACCAGAAGCAGAAAAAGAAACACTTATGGTAATTGATAGTACAACAGGCCAAAATGCTATAGTTCAAGTAAAAGCATTTAAAGAAGTTGTACCTATAACAGGCTTAATACTTACAAAATTAGATGGTACAGCCAAAGGCGGAGTAGTGATAGGAATAGTAAACGAAAATTCTATACCAGTAAAATTTGTGGGTGTAGGAGAAAAAATAGATGACATGGAGGTCTTTAATTCAAAAGATTTTGTACAAGCCATAATAGAATAGGAGGCATAAATATAAAGTGAAAATTAAATTAAGAAAAAGAGTAATATTTGTAATACTTTTCATAATAGCATTTGCAATATACACATATATAAATGTAAGGGGAGAATATTTGCAAGTATTAGGAATAGGTATGAAATATGCTCAAATATTTAAAACAAACCTCAAACAAAAAATATATGTTTTTGCAATTAGCTTTGTAATTATATATTTATTAACATATATAACAACATTACTTATAAAAAAA
This sequence comes from uncultured Clostridium sp., assembly GCA_900554635.1. Lineage (GTDB taxonomy): Bacteria > Bacillota > Clostridia > TANB77 > CAG-508 > UMGS1781. Next base: position 16,809 of record USHY01000003.1, read on the forward strand.
GGACTAAAAAAATTTTTTGAAGATGAGAAAAAAGAAATTCCAAAATTGCCAAATAAATCAATCTCACTTGCTTTTGCAACAATAGCTGCAATAATCTTTTCTGGAATTCTAACAGAAAAAGCAATTTTGTTTTTCAACCATATACCATTTGAAGAAACAGAGCCAGTATTCAATTTAGATATTGGGTATTATGTTTTCAAAAAGCCATTTATTGAAGCTGTATTATATAGTTTTATAGTTGTTATGGCAGTAATGTGTATTTATATTACAACATACTATGTAATATGTTTTCACAAATTTTTTAACCAAGGAATTAGTATTGAAACTTTAAAAAAGAACACATTTATAAAACAAATAACAGCAAATGTATTTACTATTATTCTTGCAATAGCAGCACTAGCAGTAATAATGGTTCAAGACATTGTACTTGCAAAATTTTGCCAAACAGGAAATGGAACATCTCTTTATGGTGCAGGGTTTATTGATGTAACAGTAAAAAGATGGGGATATACTTTATTTGCCGTATTTATAATAATATGTGCAATAATAGCACTAAGAAAAACTAAAAAAGGAGAATACAGAAAAGCGGTAAATCTAGTATTACTTATACCAGTATATCTAGTAGTACTATTTTTTGTAATAATATTTACAGATGTAATATACTTAAAAAGCAATGAACTAGATAAACAAAAGGATTATATTAGCACAAATATCAACTATACTAAGAAAGCCTATAATATAAACATAGAAGAAATAGAACTAGACAATGCAGGAACAATCACTGCTGAAGATATAGAACAAAACACAGAGGTTATTCAAAATATTAATATATATAATAAAGCACGAGTATTATCACATTTGGAAGAGTATCAAACAAGTTTAGGATATTATACATTTAGTACTACACAGGTAGGATTATATGATATAGGCAACAAAAAAACTTTACTATATGTTAGCCCAAGAGAGATAATAAGTAATGAAACAAGAACATATAATAATAAAACATATGAATATACACATGGGTATGGCGCAATTTTAACATCAGCTTCAACAACATCAGAAACAGGAGCTTTAAAGTATATTAAGAGTAATTTTATAGATACTGAAAACACTATAACATTTAGCGAACCACGAATATATTTCGGACTTCAAACAAATGATGTAATTTCAACAAATAGTAAAGAAACAATAGAATATGATTATCCACTAACAAGTACAACAAATAGTTACAATACCTATAATGGAGAAGCGGGAATAAGCTTAGGCTTTTTAGATAGGTTAGTATTGGGAATAAAAGAGAAAAATATTAAACTTGCTTTCTCAAGCAATATTACAGCAGAAAGCAATATAATCATTAAAAGAAATATACTAGAAAGAGCTAAAAAAGTTATGCCATATTTGGAATATGACCAAAATCCATATATGGTAATAAGAGATAATGGGGAAATGGTATGGGTTATAGATGCGTACACAACATCAAATAGCTATCCATATTCTCAAATTACAAATTTACCACAGAAAAATGGAACAGTTAAAAAAATTAATTATATTAGAAACTCTGTAAAAATACTAATAGATTGCTATAATGGAACAATGAAATTTTATATAACAGATACATCAGACCCAATAGTAATGGCATACTGGAAAATGTATCCAAGCTTATTTGAAGAACTTTACACAGAGATTCCAGAAGATATATCAAAACATTTTGTATATCCAAAATATTTATATGATATTCAAGCAGATGTTCTTAAACAATATCATAAAACACAACCAGAAGTTCTTTATAGGTCAGATGATGTTTGGGATACAGCTAAAGAAAATACAAGTAAAGTTACAACTTTAGTTGGAACTGATATTCAAGCATATTACACAGCAATAAAAACAATAGATAATGATGAAACTGTTTTAGGATTAGTGCAGCCATATACTGTTAGTGAAAAACAAAATATAAATGCTTACCTAGTAGGAACTTGTGATGAAAAAGGTGAGAAAAAGCTTAAATTATACAAATTCAACAAAGATGTTGCAATACTAGGAACATTACAGTTAGATACACTAGTTGAACAAGATGAAAAAATATCATCAGAACTAAAAACAGTAGAAGTTACAGGTACAAAGATAGAAAAAAATATAATAGTAATACCAGTAAATAACACACTTCTATATGTAGAGCCAATCTTCCAAGTTTTCCAGAATGAAAACAAAACAGCACCAATACTAAAAAAAGTAATAGTAGCATCTGGAAATAAAGTTGCCATAGGGAATGATTTAGGAGAAGCAATAAAAAATCTATTATCAAAGGAAGCTGTAAGTATAAAAATAGAAACAGATAGCATAGATGATTTAATGCAAGAGATAATAAAAGCAAACGACAATCTAACAGAATCAAACAAAAGCAACAACTGGTCTCTAATTGGACAAGATATAGAAAGATTACAAAATTTAATAAATCAATTAGAAAAATTAGTAGAAGATGAGAAAAATAAAGAAAATAAAGTAAGTAATATGGAAAGAATTGAATAAATAAGAAAAAAACACCCACAATATAAAAAAGTGGGTGTTTTAAATGTTTAATAAAAAAATCAATCAAAAAATAGATAACATAAATAAAAAGTTAGATAAATCAGGCATAATAGAAATGTCTTATATAATGGGAAGCAAGAAGGAAATAATAAAAAGAAACTTAATAGCAGGAATGTCAAGAGGAATAGGCATAGGTATAGGAATAACACTAATATCCTCAATAATAGTCTATTTCCTACAAAAACTAATAAAGCTAAACATACCAGTCTTAGGAGAATACATCGCAGATATAGTAGAAATTGTTCAATGGAACCTGTAGTATAATTACAAAAACTATTGACATTGATGCTTTAAAAATATAAAATATAACAAAGGGGGAAGGAATATGGTGGAAATTTCGACTTCAATTTTGGGGGCTGATGAGCAGGAGGCAATGAGGATTTTTTACGACTTGGAAGTTGCAAAAACGGATTATTATCATATAGATGTTATGGATGGTAAATTTGTAGAAAGGGATACAACATGTTTGATGTATAGCTATGCAAGTAGCATAAAACAGATGTCTAATGTGCCATTAGATGTTCATTTGATGGTGGAAAAACCTAATGAATTTGTTGAACAGTACATAGCTTTAGAGCCACATTTTATTACAATTCATTACGAAGCATGTGAGAATAAAAAGCAGGTGAAAGAGATTCTTGAGTTTATAAAGCAAAATGGAATTCAGTGCGGATTATCAATAAAACCAGGTACAAAGATAGAGGAAATATATGAATTCCTTCCATATATTAGCTTGGTTCTAGTAATGACAGTAGAACCAGGAAAAGGTGGACAGAAGATTATTCCAGAAACAATAGAAAAAATATCAAAATTAAAGGAATATATTTATCAAAATAATTTAGATACATTTGTAGAGGCAGATGGGGGAATTAAGATAGAGAATGCAAACTTGCTTAAAGAAGCAGGTGTGGATATTATGGTAGTAGGAAGCGGAATACTAAACACAACAGATTATAAAAAAGCAATTCAGGAACTAAAAAAATAAAAGTTTTCCACAAGGTGACTTGTGGAAAACTTCATTTTTTAGTTATTTATTTCTTTTAAATAATGTCATAAGAATTTGACCAATTCCAACTACAAGAGCCATAAACATTAATGTTGAGCCAACAAATGGAATACATTTAATTACATAAGCTAATATAGTTACAATTAATATTTTTAAAAGTGTATTCATTTTGAAGTTTAGCTTTTCTGCAATTTGGTTAATAAGTAGAGGGAATGCTAGACCTACTACGAATAAATAAGCAAATACTACAAAGAAGGCTAAAGAAACTCCTACACCTACTAAACATAAAATTATAAATATAAATCCAATTGCTACTAGAGAAAGTAATCCAAATCCTAAGCTTTTTAAAACATTTGCAAATGAAAGCTCAGGTAGATTTGAAGTTGCATTTGGTGCAAGTTTTTTACATAGAATTACTACTCCCAAAACATAAACTAAAAGAGTTAATAAACTTAAAATTATTGATTTGATAGACACTTTATGAGATATCTTATCTTCATATTTGAAAGTTGAAACACTTCCAGCAACAATAGCATCAGGAACTGAAGTCTCTTTTTGAGTACCATATTCTAAATTCCCTTTTATTGTACAAAGAGTATTCTCATCTTTATTAAAATGCAAGTTTTGTGCATTTATTTTGGCATTACCTTGAACTTCACCAGAGAAACTAAAATCTAATGCACTATTAACAACTAAATTATTAGATACTCTAAAATCAGAAGTTGCTTTAACATTACCATCTGCAGTTATAAAAGCATTTCTATAAACTACACCAGATAAAGTAGCATTTTGTGTGTTTAAAAATAGGTCTCTAGCAATGTATGTAAAGTAATTCATTGTAAATTCTGAAGCTGTTACATATACAGAACCTGTAATTTGTCCATTTAATGTAATTGAAGAAGCAGTAATGTAGATGTTTCCATCAATTATTGCATCTTGGTCAATCTTAACAGAATTTGCAGCAACATATAAATCTCCATGAATTTCAGAACCAGCCTGCAATTCAAAAGAATCAGCTAAAATATATGCATTTCCATTGATTATAGAATGTGGAGTATGACTTGTTACAATATAATTACCATACTTATCTTTTGTATCTGAAAAAGTTACTTTAGATTCAATGCTAACTTGGCTTGAAATTAAAAATAAATTTCCATTAACAATACCACCATTATTTAAAGGGTTTGTAACAAATTTCTTAGTTGAAGCATAAATGTTTCCATAAACAATATCACTTAAAGTATAAGAATCAGAATTTGTTATGTACAAATCTTCTGAAATTGATGCAGGTGAGTTACTAGCATCTGCTTTTACATCTGGATTTTGAACTGCTAAAACAGATGTTGAAATACACATAAAAACAAGCATAAAACAAATAAATAATTTTTTAAATTTAAACATAAAAACCTCCTAAAATTTTTTTGAATATGGGTATATAATATAACGAAAGAAATAAATTGTCAATGAAAAACAACTAAAAAAAATAAAAATTAAAGGCAGTTTTTAAAACTTACCTTTAATTTTTATTTAAACTATTTATTTTTAACAATTTCTTTTACAGCTCCAAGGCTTGATAATGCTTGTGTTGCTTCAAAAGGAATAAACACCTTATTTGCATCACCTTTAGCAATTTCTTGCAATGCTTCTAAAGATTTTAATTGAATAAGTTTATCATCTGGATTTGACTTTTTAATTGAGTCAAATATCATTTGAATTTCTTGAGCTTTTGCAACAGCAACTTCACGAATTGCTTCTGCTTCACCGGCAGCTCTTCTTATTTGAGATTCTTTATCAGCTTCTGCCTGTAATATAGCAGCTTGTTTTTGACCTTCTGCAAGAGTAATGGCAGCTTGTTTTTCTCCTTCTGCTTGAAGAATAGCAGCTCTTTTATTTCTTTCAGCATTCATCTGTTTTTCCATTGCATCACGAATGTCTGCAGGTGGGTTAATGTCTTTTATTTCAACACGGTTTACTTTACAGCCCCATTTATCAGTAGCTTCATCTAGTAAAACTCTTAATTGGTTATTGATTAAATCTCTTGAACTAAAAGTTGAGTCTAAACTTAGTTTACCAACAATATCACGAATAGTTGTAATTGCTAAGTATTCAATACCTCTTCTTAAAGATTGAATTTCATACACAGCTTTTGCTGGGTCTGTAATTTGGTAGAATACTACTGTATCAATTGTTATTGTAACATTATCTTCTGTAATAACTCCTTGTGGTGGAATATCCATTGTTTGTTCTTTTAAACTTACAACACTACGAACATGGTCAACAAAAGGGATTATAATTGTAAGTCCTGCATCTGATATTTTATGAAATTTACCTAATCTTTCAATAATGTAAACTTCAGCTTGTCTTACGATTTTAATTGATTTGAATGCTATTACTAGCACAATTAGTAAAAAAATTATTAAAGCAATTGTCATAAAATTTACCTCCTATAAATTTTTATTAAAAAACTAATAACTACTTTAAAGCTGGTACTTTAGGCTTAACAATAAGCTTAACACCATCAATTCTTAATATTTCAACTTCTGTTCCTTTTTGAATATCATTTTCAGCTTTAGCAGACCAAACTTCACCATTTACCTTAACTTGGCCGAGTTCCGTTAAGAACTTGGATATCAGTTGTTACAATTCCAATCTGTCCAATTAAGCTATAAGCATTAGTTACAACTTTTTTACCATCATCAAAATATTTATTTACAAGTGGTTTAGTTAATGGAATAAGTATGCTAGAAGAAATTACAAATACAGCAGTCTGAATGGCTATGTTAGAAGTAAAAAAACTTGCAACCATTGCAAATAATGCACCAATACCTAACCAAAAAATTAAGAATCCGCACAGTTGCAATTTCAATCATGAAAAAAATTCCAGCAGCAATAAGCCATATATACCACATAAAAATCTCCTCCTTAACTATTATACTATAAATTGTATAAAAAAGGAAGAGAAAAATGCTAAAATTTACATAAATTTAGCAGAAATTCAGCTATCTGCAATAACTTTAGCAACATTATATATTAAATCAATCTTGTCTGCTGGGCAACTTTTAAGCAAATCACTAAAAGCTGAGCTCAAATAAGATTCAGAATCAGAAGAAGCACCATTTAAAATTTCACCTTCAGAAACACCAAGCAAATTGCATAGTTCAGAAAGTCTTTTCAAATTAATAGTAGTAGAACCTCGTTCAACTCTGCTAATATAGGCAACCGAAACATCCAAAACCTCAGCAAGCTTCTCCTGAGTAATCTTTTTATCCATTCTAGCCTGTTTTAATCTCATGCCAATAATACCATAATTTAAAGCCATAAAAATCCTCCTTTTTTGTTTAAAATATAGCATTTCAAGGTAAAAATATACAGAAACAACAAAGTAAAAGTTTACTAGCAGTAAAAATATGATAACCAGAAAACAAAAAAATATGCGTAAGGGTTATGAAAAAAGTCAGGCTTGAAGAAAAAAATAACTTCTACTATTGCAAATTATAATTTTTTATTATAAAATAAAGATATAAAAGTTAGGAAGAGAAAGAGAACAGAGGAGGAATTATGTATGAGAAAACAAAATGGAATAACATTAATTGCACTAATTATTACCATAATCATCATGCTTATATTGGTAGGTGTTAGTGTTAATGTAGTAATTAATTCGGATATGATTAGAACAGCTGACAAAGCAGTAAAAGCTTGGAATGAGGAAACACAAAAGGAAAATGAAACAATAAATGAACTAGATCAATTAATTGATGATCTTGTTAATAATAGAATGGACCCCACACCTTTATATGCAGCATTATATTCTGATGGTGCACTTGTATTTTATGCAGATAGCACACACATTTTAGAAACAAGAAATGGAGCAAGTTTGGTTCAGAAAACTGTGGATATCTCTAATACTGCAGACTTAAGTTTTGCAGAAGTAGTAGCATTGTTACCATGGAGCGATGATAATGAATTTGCAAAGAAAGTAACTTCAGTAATAATTGCTGATAAAGTAGCACCGAAGAGTGGCAAATATCTATTTAGAAATCTAATCAATATAAATAAAATTGAAGGGTTTAGAAATCTAAATACATGCAACATGACTTCTATGCGAGGAATGTTTACCCTTTGCAATAATTTGGCAACAATTAATTTGTCACATTTTAACACAGAAAATGTAACGGATATGGCAATGATGTTTCTAGATTGCTATAATCTTAAACAACTAGATTTGAGGAATTTTAATACATCAAAAGTAATCGACATGGACAGCATTTTTTATGGCTGTGCAAATCTTGAAACAGTAGATATAAGCAATTGGGATACAGGTAGTATGCAAAATATGACTTGGGCTTTTGGTTCTGGGGATAATGCAACAATTCCCAATGTTATGAATTTAAAACGAATAATAGGAATAGAAAATTTAGATGTAAGTAATGTAACTACAATGGAAAGAATGTTTAGAAATTGTAAAAAACTAGAAACACTTGACTTACATAAATGGGATGTTAGCAATGTAGAAAATATGCTACAATTGTTTAATGGCTGTAGAAGTCTGAAAACTCTAAATATTGATGGATGGAACATGAAAAATGTTACTAATATTCAATACATGTTCAACTCATGTGAAGTTTTGGAAGGAACTATAGCATTAACCTTTGACTCAACAAAAATCACAACATATACTGGAACATTCAATGGAACAGCACAAAACAGCAATAATCCACTAATAGTTAATTACACATCAAGTGCAACAGGAATTATAGATAATGTAATAGCAACACAATCAGGAGATAAAGTGCAAAAGGGAAGTCAAATAGACTAAATGAGTATTCAATGTAAAAAAGTTAGAAAAATGAAAGATATATTGATAGAAAATGCAGGTTTTCCACTAGAAAAATGTTGGAAAACCTGTGCTTCATTCTTGACTATTTTTCAATTTTGATATATTATATACAAATCGAATGAAGAAAAAAGGGGATTTTTATGTTTTTAAAGAGATTAGAATTACAGGGGTTTAAATCATTTGCTGATAAAACAGTTTTGGAGTTTATGCCGGGGATTACGGCGGTTATTGGACCTAATGGGTCTGGTAAGAGTAATATTTCAGATAGTATTAGATGGGTTCTAGGCGAGCAGAGTATGAAGTCTTTGAGGGGGAATAAGTCTGAGGACATTATTTTTGCTGGAACTCAAAACAGAAAATCTTTGGGATTTGCGGAGGCTTCTATTGTTATTGATAATTCTGATGGAAAACTTCCTATTGAATTTGCGGAAGTGGTTGTTACTAGGCGTATTTTTAGAAATGGAGATAGTGGGTATTTTATTAATAAAACTCCTTGTAGATTAAAAGATGTTTTAGAACTTTTTATGGATACTGGTATTGGAAAAGATGGGTATTCTATAATTGGGCAAGGTAAGATTGATGAAATTTTAAGCAATAAATCAGAAGATAGAAGAAACATTTTTGAAGAAGCAGCTGGTATTGTAAAATATAGAGCTAGAAAAACGGAGTCTGAAAAAAAGCTTGAGCAAACTAAACTTAATTTACTTAGAATAAACGATATTTTATCAGAAATAGAAGCAAATATTGAACCATTAAAAAAGCAATCAGATAAAGCTAAAAAATTTTTGGAATTAAGAGATGAGTTAAAATCAATAGAAATTGGCCTATTTTTGTATAACATAGATAATTATAAAGAACAATTAAAAAAACTAGCAGAAGATATAGATATAATATTATCGGAGCAAAAAGAAGAAGAATCAAGACTTTCAGTGATACAAAATCTAAAAGAAAATTTAAAATTGGAACTTGAAGAAGTAATAACAAAAATAGAAGAAACCCAAAACCTAGGCTTTGAAAGCGAGAAAAAAATAGAACAAATAAATTCAGAAATTAATGTTGCTGAAACAAAAATTACAAACAATATTCAAAATAGAGAAACATATTTAAAAGAAATAGAAGAACTAAACAAGAGAAATACAGAAATAAAAGAAGAAAAAGATAATAGAATAAGCAAAAAAGATAATTTATTAGCAAATAGAGAAAAATTTGCTAAAGAACTAGAAGAAAAAGAAAAAACTTTAAATGAAATTTCCAGCAAGTTTTCAGATGAAGAAAAGAAAATAGAAGAAAAGAAAAAACAAGTAGAGCAAAATACAGAAGTAAAATATGAAAACAGAGAAAAGATAAACACAATAGAAATAAATAATGACAACCTAAGCAAAAGAGGGAAAACAGTTCAAAATGAAATAACAGATACAATATCCAAACTAGATGAAAAGCGAATGATAAAATCTGAACTTCTAAAAACATTTAATGAAAAAGAAGCAAAAAGAAATGAATGTGAAAAAAGATTAAATGAAATTAAAACAAAAAAGGATGAAGCAAATACAAAAATACTAAATTATGAAAATAAAATAAATGATCTATCTACTGAACTTAGAGTAAAAGACTCAAAACAAAAATTCTTAAGTGAAATGGAAAAAGAAAAAGAAGGATACTCAAGGGCAGTAAAAGCCTTGCTATTAGAATGCGAAAAAGATTCAAAATTAAACAAAGGCGTAAAAGGAGTACTTGCAAACATTATAACAGTTCCAACTGAATACCAAATAGCAATAGAAACAGTACTTGGCCAAACTTTACAAAACATAGTAACAGAAACTGAAGAAGATGCCAAAAAACTAATTGAATATTTAAGAAAAAACAATCTAGGAAGGGCATCATTTTTACCTATAGCATCTGTAAAAGGTAAGAAGGTTGATAGACTTATTAAAAACAATTTACAAGGTGTAATAGGAATAGCAAGTGATTTAGTAAAAGCAGATAAAGAATATGAGGGAATAATTTTAAATCTACTTGGAAGGACAGTAGTTGTAGAAAACATGGACACAGCCATAATCCTAGCAAGGCAGAACAGCTATGGCTTTAGAATAGTAACACTAAAAGGAGACATTATTAATCCAAGCGGAGCAATTTCAGGAGGTTCAATAGCACAAAAAACTTCAAGCATAATAGGAAGAACTTCACAAATAAAAGAACTAGAAAAAGAAATTGAAAAACTAAAACAAGAAATAGAAAAAGTTTCTAAAGAAAAAGAGGAATACGAAGAATCAATAGAAGACCTATTAGAAGAAATAACAAGTATAGAACAATCTTCACAAGAGATTCAAATAGAATATGCAACAGAAAAACAAAGAATAGAATCACTTGAAGAATCAATTCTAAACTTAGAAACAAGGCTTGAGAGTTTAAAAACTGAATCAAAACAAATAGAGCAAACAATTTTAGAAAATGAGAAGCAAAAATCAACCATTAAAGAAAAAACAATGGAATTAGAAAAAGAAATAGAAGCTATAAGCGGTGAAATACAAGCATTTGCTGAAAAAGACAAAGAAAATCAAAAATATATTGATGATTTAAACTTTGAAATAACAAACCTAAAAATTTCACTAAGCTCATTTGATGAAAGCAGTAATTCAATGCAAGAAATATTAGAAAGAATCGAAACAGAATTACAAGCAAACACAAGTAAAATAGAAAGCAAACAAGAACAGAGCAAGCAAGTTTTAGAAGAAAATGAAAAATTAAAGAAAACAATAGAAAACTTAAAACAAAGCATAGAGCAAATAAAACAAGAAGTAAGTTTAAGTTCTGAAACTGTAGAAAAACTAAAACAAGAAAAAATAGAGAAAAACAATAGTATAACAAAAACAGAGACAGAAATAGAAGAAAAATATAGAATTATAGAAGAAATTAAAAACCAAACAAATAAGCTAGAAGTAAAAAAATCTAAAATAGATGTAGAACTTGAACAAATAATAAATAAAATGTGGGAGGATTATGAAATAACACCAAATACAGCTGGAGAGTATAAAAAACCAAACGATATAGCAGAAACCACAAAAAATGTAAAAAATCTAAGAGAAAAAATAAAAGAACTAGGAAGCATAAATATAGACTCAATAGAAGAATATAAGCAAACCAAAGAAAGATATGACTATATGTGTGAACAGCGTTTAGACTTAGAAAACTCAAGTAACAAACTAAAAAAAGTAATACAAGATATGACAAAAATAATGAAAGAACAATTTGAAGCACAGTTTAAAACCATAAACAAAAACTTTGGAGAAGTTTTCAAAGAATTGTTTGGAGGAGGAAAAGCAGAATTAAGGCTAACAGATGAAGAAGATATACTAAATTGTGGAATAGAAATAGAAGTACAGCCACCAGGGAAAAAACTACAAAACATGAGTTTATTATCTGGAGGAGAGAGAGCTTTTACAGCAATAGCACTTTTATTTGCAATACTAAAAATAAACCCAGCACCATTCTGTGTGTTAGATGAAATAGAAGCAGCATTAGATGATGTAAATGTATATAGATTTGCAGACTATTTAAAAAAATTCACACAAGATACACAATTTTTGGTAATAACACATAGAAAAGGTACAATGGAAGCATCAGACACAGTATATGGAATAACAATGGAAGAAAGCGGAATAAGTAAATTGCTTTCAATGAAATTAGAGAAAAAATAGAAACAAGAGTGAAAAGTCACTCTTGTTTTAAATCACAAATTCCATATAAACAGGATAATGGTCAGAAACTTCAGTTGGAATAGTTTCATATTTTACAAGCTTTAGGTTGCTAGAGAAAAAACATGAATCTATACAACCACTTCCATCTTTAGAAAACCAGGTAGATTCACTATTTCCTAAATGTTGAAACTTTTTTTTCAAAATTTCATATTCATCATAAGAATCTTTTGACTGGAAGGTATATCTATGGTTACCAATTTTATTCACACCAACATTAAAATCACCTGCAATAATAATTCTTTCAGATTTGCTAATATGTGATGTAATTCTAAGCAAAGCTTTACTAGATAAAATTCGCTCTTCTTCAAAAACTGAAAGATGGAGTGAAAACAAATTAAGCATTACAGTTCCAACAGCAACTTTAATTCCTAAAAAACCTCTTTGTTCATGCTCAGGAGAATTTGTAGGAGACAAGTAATTTGCAGCATATTCAATTGGAAAACGAGATAAAACACCATCACCATAAAAACCATTTTTATACTTAATATTAGTTCCCATAACTCTGTATGGAAGACCAGTATATTTACTAAAAGTATAAATTTGGTTTTTGTTATAAGCTCTTTTAGTATAGATATCAATTTCCTGTAGAAAAATAATATCAGGTTTATACTTTTTCAAAAGCATTGCTTGTCTACGAACATCAATACTTCCATCTATTCCTTCACCATGGCACATGTTAAATGTAATGGCTTTTAAAATCATAAAATCACACTCCATAATAATTATATCAAAAAAACTGAAAAAAACAATAAAAATAAAAAAATTTACAAAAAAACAATAAAAATTAAAACTTTTGTTTGACATTTTAGAAAATGTATGATAATATAGTGCCAATAAAAAATAGGAGTTGGTAAAAAATGAGAAAAAAAGATCCAAATGAATTAAATAAAAGAGAAAAAGCAATATTAAAATTTATTGAGAAAGCAGTTAAAGAAAATGGGTATCCACCATCAGTAAGAGAAATAGGAAAAGCTGTAGGTTTGAGCTCTACAGCTACAGTACATACATATATACAAGGTCTTGCAAAAAAAGGGTATATTAAAAAAGAAGAACAAAAGGGAAGAACTTTAAAACTTCTAAAAGGTGGGCTAGATGGACAAGAGCAAATCCAAGAAAAACCAGCATATAGTGGAAAAGAGTTAGTAGATGTTCCAGTTATAGGAAAAATAACAGCAGGAGCGCCAATACTTGCTGTAGAAAATATTACAGATACTTTCCCAATTCCAGTTGATTTCATAGGAAATAGTGAAAGCTTTATGCTTACAGTAAGAGGAGAAAGCATGATAGAAGCGGGAATACTAGATGGAGATTACATCTTAGTAAAAAAACAAGATATTGCAATGAATGGGCAAATAGTGGTTGCTTTAATTGGAGATGAAGCAACAGTAAAAACATTTTATAAAGAAAAGGACCACATTCGTTTACAACCAGAAAACCACACAATGGACCCAATAATAGTGCCAGACTGTAAAATACTAGGCAAAGTTGCAGGTGTATTTAGAAAAATGTAAATATAATAAGCAAAAATTGAACATACTACCAAAAAGGAGTGTTCAAAATGCAAAACAAACGCAAAAAAGAAAACACAACAAAATATGGAGAATTCGTTTGTTCAGAATATTACTGGCTACCAATAGAAAAACAAAAAGAACAAGCAAAGAAAATGGAAGAAACAACTAAAAAACAAAAAGGTCAATAGAGTCATGGGAAACATGGCTCTAAAAATTTTTAAAAGAATTATTAATAAAATGTAATAATCCCAAACAACCTCTAATATACATTAATTAAAGTTTAGTACAAACGTTAAATTATGGGAGGTAATTTATTTTATGGAAAACTTGGGAGTGTATGAGGATATTAAAACAAGGACTGATGGCGATATATATGTTGGGGTTGTTGGGCCAGTTAGAACAGGAAAATCAACTTTTATTAAGAATTTTATGGACTTACTTGTAATTCCTAACATTGAAAATAGCTATAAAAGAGAAAGAGCAAGAGATGAGCTGCCACAAAGTGCGGCAGGAAGAACGATTATGACAACAGAGCCAAAATTTGTACCAAATGAGGCAGTTGAAATTACAGTAGGAGAAAATTTGAATTTAAGAACAAGGCTTGTTGATTGTGTTGGCTATTTAGTTAATAACGCAATTGGCTATATGGAAGAGGATGTGCCAAGAATGGTTAAGACTCCATGGTCTGATGAAGAAATTCCATTTGAAGAAGCGGCTGAAATAGGCACAAGAAAGGTAATTACAGAACATTCAACTATAGGAATTCTAGTTACAACAGATGGAAGCATAACAGAAATTCCAAGAGAAGATTACATTGAAGCGGAATCTAGGGTAGTATCAGAATTAAAGGCTTTAAATAAACCATTTGTAATAGTATTAAACACAAATAATCCAAGTGGAGAAGACACTATTGCCTTGGCTAAAGATATGGAAGAGAAATATGGAGTATCAGTAATACCAACAGATTGCACTAGATTAAATGCAGATGATATAAACAATATTTTTGGAAAAATACTATATGAATTTCCTGTAGAAAGAATAAACATTAATTTACCAGGGTGGATAGATGGATTAGACCCAGAACATGAATTGAAGCAAGAATTATTTAAAGAAATAAAAGAAGCTTTTAAAGATATTAGAACAATAAAAACTATAAATGCAGGTGTTTCAAAAATAAAACAAACAGAAATAATAGTAAAAACTACAATTGAAAAAATAGACTTAGGTACAGGAGCTGTAACAATAGAAATATCACTAAAGAACACATTATTCTACAAAATTCTAACACAAATAACAGGAATAGAAATGAAAAATGAAGCAGATTTATTCTCAAGCATGAGAGCACTTGCAAATGTAAAAAAAGAGTATGACAAAGTCTCAATGGCATTACAGGAAGTAAGACAAAAAGGATATGGAATAGTAATGCCAAGTATGGATGAACTAATCCTAGATGAACCAGAAATAGTAAAACAAGGTTCAAGATTTGGAGTTAAGTTAAAAGCCAAAGCACCATCAATACATATGATTAGAGCAGATATAGAAACAGAAGTATCACCAATAGTAGGCAGTGAAAAACAATCAGAAGAACTAGTAAACTACCTAATGGCCGAATTTGAAACAGACCCAACAAAAATTTGGGAATCAAACATATTTGGTAAAAACCTACATGAACTTGTAAACGAAGGACTACAAAACAAACTATACAGAATGCCAGAAGATGCACAAGGCAAACTTCAAGAGACTTTAGAGAGGATTGTAAATGAAGGAAGTGGAGGATTAATTTGTATAATATTGTAATTATATAAGTATTTTATAATTAAAACCCTTGTTTTTTTCAATATTTTGTGTTAAATTTTATAGGTGCATAATTTGCAAGAGGAAAGGTGATTGTATGAATGTGAATAGAAATATTGAAAATATGGTTAAAATAAAGGTTATTGGAGTAGGTGGAGGCGGTAATAATGCTGTTTTGAGGATGATTGCTGATAAGGTTCCTAATATTGAAACATATTTGCTTAATACTGAAACAAATATTTTAAAGAGGACTAATGCTAAGAATGTTTTGCAAATTGGGAAAGAGACAACTAAAGGGTTAGGTGCTGGTGCTAATGAGATTGTTGGTGAGAAGTCTGCCATAGAGAGCAAGGAAGAAATTAAGAAGATTTTGCAGAATACTGATATGTTATTTTTGACTGCTGGAATGGGTGGCGGAACTGGAACAGGTGCATTACCAGTTGTTGCAGAGATTGCAAAGTCTATGAATATTTTGACTGTTGCGATTGTTACTAAGCCATTTATTTTTGAAGGTAGAAAAAGATTTCTTAGAGCAGAGGGAGGAATTGCTAAATTAAAGAATAATGTAAATGCTTTAATTGTTGTTTTAAATGATAATTTACTAAAAGTTGTAGGTGAGAAAACTTCAATACAAGATGCTTTTGAGCTAGCTGATAATACTCTAAAACAAGGAATTCAAAGTATAACAGATTTGATAACAACAGTTGGAGATATTAATATAGATTTTGCGGATGTCCAAACTATTTTTGGCTATAAAGGAAAGGCCTATATGGGAATTGCAAAAAAGAGATTAGGAGATACTCTTGAAGATGCTGTAAGAAGAGCAATTGATAATCCTTTAACGGAAAATAAAATTGATAATGCAAAAGGTGTAATCTTCAATGTAAGAGGCGGAGAGAATTTAGGTTTAAGTGAAATTAATACTGCAATTCAAGTAATTAATGATAAAGTTTCACCAGATGCAAATATTATGTTTGGAACTGTAATTGATGAAACTTTAGGAGATACAGTTGAAGTAACTGTTATTGCAACTGGTGTAGAGTAAAAATAATGGTAATGGGAGCAAATCTCATTACCATTGCTTTTATTTGGTAGCTTGAATAAATAATGCTATGCTTTTTAGTACTTCGAATGCAGGAGCAATTTGAGCTCTATCAATTTTTTCAAAAACCTTTTTTATTTCATCATTATCAATATTTGGCTTTCCAAAAAGTAGATAATCGGCAGATGTGTTTGTTTTTTCACACAAGGCCATCAGCTTATCAACAGATAATCCATTTACTCCATTTTCAACAGTTCCAAGGTATTGACCACTTATTCCTATTAATTTTGCAAATTGTTCCTTGTTCATATTTAAGCCTTTTCGAATTTCAGTAATCCTTTTTCCAATTTCTTCTTTCATAGCTAAACCTCCTTTCTAAATAGTATATTTCAAAATCAAACAAATTAATGTAGAAACATGTATGCAAAAAATGTAGAAAAATGTAGAAATTTGTAGAAAAATGTGGTATATTAAATACAGAGAAAAATACCAAACTATAGTTTTACACGGGAGGTAATATTTACTATGAAAAACAAGCAAAAACCAATGCCAATTTTATTAATCGAAGATAATGAAATTGAGGTAAATCACTTCAAAGATTACTTCGAAAGTAGAGAAGATGTAAAACTTGTAGCAGCAACGAATTCAAGCTATAAAGGTATTGAAGATGTAAAAACTTATGTGCCAGAAGGAATTATTTTGGACTTGGAATTACATAAGGGAGAAGGCTCAGGAATAACATTTTTAGAAGACCTACAAAAAATAGCTTTGGAATTTAAACCATTAATTGTTGTAACTACAAATGTTTCATCATCTATTATTTACAACCACATAAGGGATTTCGGGGCAGATTTTATATTTTATAAAAAGCAAAAGGATTATAGCCCAGAAATGGTAGTGAATGCAATAACTTCACTTAGGGAGACCCTTTACAGTAGTGAGTCTGAGGAGGCTATGAGTAAAACCACAACGGAAACTCCAGCTGAGCATAAGGATAGGATTGCACAGAAAATAGAGAATGAATTGGACTTAATAGGAGTTGCAACTCATTTGAAAGGTAGAAAGTATATTTTTGATGCCATTTTTTATCTGCTAGACAATTCTAAGGAAGATAGTGAGTCAGCATTTTCATATGTTGCAAGTGTGAATAAGGTTGCCAATTGTAGTGTAAGCAGGGCAATGCAAACAGCAATAAACTATGCGTGGAGAACTTCATCAATAGATGATTTAGAAAAATATTACACAGCCAGAATAAATTATCACACAGGAGTGCCAACACCAACAGAGCTGATATACTATTATGCGGATAAGATAAAGAAAATATCATAGAAACAAAACTTCATGAAAAAACATGAAGTTTTATTTTTTTACACCAATTGCATAACAATTACACCCCCAAAACCACCGAAGCAATAAGGCTTTGGTGGTATTTTTATATTACAAAATACTAGTGCATGACAAACAGTCAAATTACCAAAATTTATTAATGGAAGTGGGGTGGATTTTATGTGGGACTGGATTAGAGATTTACTTAAATATTGGGGAGGAGTATAAAAATATATTAAAAATCAAATCACATATTTAATGTGTGATTTGATTTTTTTATATATCATGAGGTATAATAGCTTTATGTTTTAAAAGGAGAAAAATATGGAATCTGTCGATATAGTAAATAAAGTACTTAAAATTAGTTATATAAATATTGTAATATATTTTGTTTTTTTAAAAATAATAGGCTATGAAAGCAATAAAAAATTAAAAGATATTTTGGCGGTAATTTCTGGACTATTACTGTCTGTGATAGAAGTGATAGCAACTCAGTTTTTTTGGACTTTTCCTGTTTTAGTATTGGTTTATGTTTCATATGGCGTTTTGATTGCAATAATAACACAAAATAAAATAACATATTCAGTTACTATAATATTTATAGCATTAACTATAACATACTCGGGATACATTATATCCATAGCATTGGCTGGTATATTTACGGCAGTTTTCAGAGTTAAAATGACTCAATCTAATCCTATTATTTTAATTACTATCATATCTATAGAAACTTTTATTATGTGGAATATATTTAGGATAAAAAGATTTAAAAATGGAATAGGATTTCTGAAAGATAAAAATAAGGTTTACAATATAGGAGTATTTGGCAGTATGACAGTAGGAATGACTTTAATTGCCTATTCTTTATTTGGTAATATAGAAGGAAATAAATTAGTTGATCTTCTGTTTGCGGGAATTGTGTTAGAAACAGTTTGCCTTTTCATCTGGCTTAAGCGTAAGATTACGGTTTATTATAGGCAGAGGCTTAAGGAGAGGACTGTGGAGGAGTTGGAGAGTGAGATTAGGGCTAGGGATGAGAGGATTTGTGAGGTTGTGGATGAGAATAGTAGGTTGGCTGAGGTTAATCATAAGTTTAGTAGTAGAATTAGGGCTTTGGAGGATTTTTCTTGTAAGATGATTGAAAGACCAGAGATTGCAGAACTTATGAGATGTGAGTTTGGAGATGAGTTTGCGGATTTTGAGGAGGCTGTTAAGAATGTTTCTGAAGAGTTTTCTTCTGAGATGAAGCATGCAGTTATTATTCGTAAAAATTTACCAAAAACTGGTGTGTTTGGAGTAGATAATTTACTAGAATACATGTGCAAAGAATCTGCTAAAAATGGAATAGATTTTGATGTAAAAATTAATGGCAACATATTATTCATGGTTCAAAAAATCATAGATTCAAAGATGCTTGAAACCTTGCTAGGTGACCATATTAAAGATGCAATAATTGCAATAAACTCAAGCCAAAACACATATAAAAATATCCTCGTAACAATAGGAATAGTAAAAGAATGTTATGAAATAAGCATTTATGACACTGGTATAGAATTTGAGATAGATACTCTACTAAAACTAGGCTTAGAAAGAATTACAACACATAAAAGCACAGGTGGAAGCGGAATAGGATTTATGACAACTTTTGAAACACTAGCAAAAACAAAAGCTAGCCTAATAATAGAAGAAAAACACCCAATAACAAACAATGACTATACCAAAATAGTAAGAATAAGATTCGATGGTAAAAAAGAATATAGAATAAAATCATATAGACAAAACGAAATCGAAGGGCGAAAAGTAGATAAAAGGATAAAATTTGAAAAGACATAAAGGCATATTTTAAAAACTCAAAACATACAATTAACTATCCAATGTAGGAGGTTAAAAGTATGTTTTTAGTTTTCAATAAAGATAAAATAATGGCATTTGTTGTGGCATGTTCAACCGTATTTGCCCTATTTTTAATGTCTTCCTTATTTGCCAAAACACCAGAACAAATAATACAAACATCAACAACACAAAAACAATTACCAATCTATTCAGTAAAAACAGAAGAGAAAAAAATAGCAATAACAATTAACTGTGCATGGAATGCAGATGATATAGATAAAATTTTAGAAACATTAGAAAAGCAACAAGTAAAAACAACATTTTTTATGGTAGGAGATTGGATAGAAAAAAATGAAGAATCAGCAAAAAAAATATTTGCAGCAGGGCACGAACTAGGAAATCACTCATATAATCATCCACACATAAACAACTTAAACTATGATAAAAACATAGAACAAATAAAAAAATGTTCAGAACTAATACAAAAAATAACAGGAAAACCAAGCACTCTTTACCGTGGTCCATATGGAGAATATAACGACACTGTATTACAAGCCGCAAAAGACTTAAAACACACTACAATACAATGGTCTATAGATTCACTCGATTATAAATCCTTAACAGGAGAACAAATGTGGGAAAGAATTGAACCAAAACTTCAAAACGGAAGTATAATTCTAATGCACAATGGAACAGAAAACACAGCAAATAGTTTAAATGACATTATAACAAATATAAAAAACAAAGGCTTTACAATAGTGCCAGTTTCAGAGTTGATTTATAAAGACAATTATACAATAGATAATAATGGGGAACAACATAAACAATAAACGAGGAAAATTTCCTCGTTTTACTTGTTATCTGGGATGTACTCCAAAAGCTCAGAAATTTCACAATTAAAGGCTTTACAAATGCTATCTAATTGTTTGATATCTATTCTTTTAATTTCTTCATAATACATTTTAGAAATTGTTGCAGGTCGTATTTGAGTTTGATCTGCTAAGGCTTTTTGAGTCATTTTTCGTTCTCCTAATAAATTAGAAAGTTTAATTTTAATCATAGGCTAACTCCTCTCTTAAAGTATATAGTGTATTTTATCATTTCTTGCCTGAAAATAACATAAAATCACTACAATATAACGGTAAAAGTAATAAAAAGTTGCCTAGCAGTAAAAATAATGTTATAATAGAAAAATAGAAATGGAGAGTATAAAATGCAAAATAATAGAAATAATATAGATATGGAAATTGATAAGAATTGGAAAAAAGAAAGCCAAAGTTATTTGAATGAATTACAGAAATTCTTAGACAAAGCATCTAACATTCAAAATCAAGAATTAAAAGAAGAGATAATTATACAAATGTTAAAATGTGATGATGAATTAACAAAACTAGCTGAAGAGAATTTTAAAAAATATTATGAACAGGGGAGAAAATGTTAAAGAAAATATCTGTTGGGATAATTTCGGGACTTGTAAGTGGGGTATTTGCCGCAGGTGGCGGAATGATAGTAGTTCCAGCACTAATACACTTATTTAAAATGAAAGACAATGAAGCAAGAGCAACATCTGTATTTGCTATACTACCTATGGTAATTGCAAGTGGAATCTTTTATTATAGAAACAATTATATAGATTGGAACCTAGGAGTAAAGTGTGCAGTAGGAGGAATAGCAGGCGGAGCAATAGGAGCAAAGCTTTTGAAAAAAATATCAACAAAAACACTAAGGATATTGTTTATAATATTTTTACTATATACATCAATTAGAATGATAATTGCTTGAAAGGAAGGAATATGTGGGAAGTTATTACAGGTCTAATTGCAGGAACTGTTAGTGGTACAGGAATGGGAGGAGGAACAATTTTAATACTTGTTCTTTCTATTTTTTTAGGAGTTGAGCAACATATAGCACAAGCAACAAACTTAGTGTTTTTTGTACCAACATCAATTTCAGCAATAATAGTATCTATAAAAACAAAATTGATTAATTGGAAAATTGGTATAAGTATTGCAATATGGGGCATTGCAGGAGCTATAATAGGTGCAAATATATCTGCAAGATTGAATGTAAAAGAACTAAAAAAAATTTTTGGCATTTTTTTGCTAATTATTGCAATATATGAAATTTATTCAATTACTCAAGAGTATAAAAAAGAAAAAAGAAGGAATAATAATAAAAATGAAATATAGGAGGAAAAAATGAAATTTGTAAAAGGTATTATTGTTGGCTCAGCAGTAACAGCAGCTGCATATATGATGTATAATGAGGGAATGCTAAGCAAAAGAAAAATAATGAAACAAACAAGAAAATTAGCACATAAAATGGGAATTAATTTATAAAATCTTGTAACATAAGAAAATATTCAAAAAACTTTTTTGATTTGAAAATGTAGAGAAATCTACATTTTTTCTTTTTTCTAAATATTATATCATAAGGCGATTTTATTATAAATTATTCATTAAATATTTTAAAAAATGTTGCAAAAAGTCGAATAAAATGATATAAGTAAATGTAAATAATATTTTATAAATATTATAATAAAAAAAAAGGGGGTGTTTTTATGGAAAAGGTTAAAAGCTTTTTTGTAAAAATCTTTGATTGGATTAAAGCTCATTTAGGAATAACTATTAGCTTGGTTGTTGCTATAATAGCTATAATTATTTGCTTATCAATATTTGTAGGGGGACCTAAAAAGGTTGTAAAAAAATTTATAAAAGCCATGAATAATATGGATACAGAAAAAGCCTTAAAGTATATAGATTTTGCAGGAGACGAAGCATGGAATTGGAGATATGATGAAGATGATTTCTCAGAAGAAAACTATGATGAATTTATAGAAAACTATAATGAGGTTGAAGAAGATTATATAAAGGATTCAAGAAAATATTTAAAGAAATCTTTAAATCGCATATTTGATGATATTAAAGAAGATTACAAAAAATACAAAATGACTTTAGAAGAAATTAAGAGTGTTAAAAAATTAGGAAAAGACCTATATTGTGTAAAAGCAAAGATAACACTATTTGCAAAACCTAAAGATAAAGATGGAGATGAAATGGATGAAACAGAGACAACATCTTTTATAGTTTATAAAAACAAACTAATATATTCAGAATTCTTTTAAAAAATAAAACCAGATATTTTAAAGTATCTGGTTTAAAATTTTATAAATTTATAAATGGCTTCTGCAAAACCACCTTTCTCAACAGGGTTTGTAGTTGTATAATTTGCTACCTTTTTTAATTCATCATAAGCATTTGCAACTGCAACACCAACGCCAGCGTTTTTTACCATATCAAAATCATTCAAATTATCACCAATTGTAAGCATTTCATCTGTTTTTATATTAAGATAATTACCAAGTATTTGCAGAGCAGAATCTTTATTTACATTAACAGGCATAATATCCAAATACTCATATTCCTTGTTAATGATTAAATCTTTATATTCACCGAATTTTCTAATGGTTGTAGCATTAACATTAAGGTGATCTAAAATTTCAGACTTCACATCTTTAGTAGATGAAGTACTTGAAATTACAAGCTTACATATTTGAATGTCGTTATTAAGAATATAACTCTTAATGTTATCAACAATCACAAAATCCATAGCAACTTCACTTTTTAAAGTTGTTTGCAATTTGTAATTTCTCAAATCAAGGAAGAGCAATTCTTCTGTAACAACTTCCTTTTCTGTGTATATGTGAACATGCAGATTATGCTTTTTAGCAATATCTATACACAACAAGGCTTCTTCTTTAGACAAAAGATTTTTGTAAATCTCCTTACCAGTTTTCAAATCTATAATTTGATTACCATTACCAAATATACCATAAGAAGCGTTTATCCTAGAACACATTCCTTTAGTTATTGGATATGTTTTTCCGTGTACAAATTACAAAATTCATTTTATGATTATTTAAGTCATTTATAGCTTTTAGGTTATTTTCATAAATATAATTATTTTTATCAATGATAGTGCCATCTAAATCACTAGCAACTAACTTAATCATAATAATTACCCCCAATGTATTAATTATAACATATAATTCTAAAAAAGTAAAACTTAACATAAAATGGAGAAATGTTACAGAAATATTACAATTATATTACGATTATATAACATTTTTAAAAAACACTTGACATTTTATTAAAAATTATATATCATATGGTATATTACCAAGGATTATATAGGAGGGTACAAAAATGGCAGTTGCGATAGTTAATAAAGTGTTAGATGCTTTAGGATTTGCAAATGAAAATGAACAAGATACAGAAAATGAGGAAATTTATGAATTTGAAGATGACAAAGGAGAACAAGTTGAAGGGGAGAAAGGTTTTTTTGGTTCAAAAAAAAGCAAAATAACTAGTATGCCACAAGTTCAATCAGTAAAGATGGTTATTAAACAACCAACATCTTTTGATCAATCTGAAGAAATTTGTAATTGCTTAAAAGAAAAAAAATCTATAATTATTAACTTAGAATATGTAAACAAAGATGTAGCAAGAAGAATTATAGACTTTTTAAGTGGAGCATCACATGCTTTAAATGGTCATATTCAAAAAATCTCTAACTCAATATTTTTATTAGCACCAGTAAACTACGATATAGAAAGTGATTTAGCAAGAGAAGAATTAAAAAATAAATTATCAGTATCATGGCTAAAATAATATAAGGGGGCAGTAATTATGATAACACCATTAGATATAGAAAACAAAAAATTCTCAAAACAAATGGTAAATGGATACAATGTAGATGAAGTAGATGAATTTTTAGATGAACTAACAGCTGACTATGAAAAAATATATAAAGAAAACAAAGAATTAAAAGCAAACACAGAAGAATTGCACAACGATGTAGGACAATATAAAAACATAGAATCTACCCTTCAAAACACATTAGTTATAGCACAAAAAACAGCTGATGAAATACAAAGTGTAGCAAAACAACAAGCAGACCAAATAATTAAAGATGCTGAATATCAAGCAAAAACAAGACTAGATGAATTAAATACACAAGTTATTATGAAAGAAAAAGAAATTAATGATCTAAAAAAACAATTTAGTGTTTACAAAGCTAAAATGGAGTCATTACTAATTTCACAACTTGAATTAATAAAAGAAATGGCTCAAGATGAAGATTAAGATAGAAAAGTGGGTTTTTAGCAACCTGCTTTTTATTTTTTTAGTATTTGAGAAGTATTAATTTTCAAAAAAAGGAAATAATATAAGTATCAGCTGATAAAATATATGTTTTAAATATGGAAAACTACTAAAAATAGTATAAACTTATTTGGCAATAAACATAATACTTCACAAAACATAAAAAAATACATATTATATAATGAGATGAAAAGTAGCAAATAAATTTACTAAAACCAATAATAAATATAATAGAACCAAAGAAAAAATCTCTATTACCTATATTTAAAATATAATTCAAATTAAAATTGCAGGAGTGAAGAAAATGGTAATAAAAAGAGGAGATATGTTTTATGCAGACTTAAGCCCAGTAGTTGGGTCAGAACAGGGAGGAATAAGACCAGTATTGGTAATACAAAACGATACAGGAAACAAATATAGTCCAACAGTAATAGTATCGGCAATAACATCTCAAGCAAATAAAAACAAATTACCAACACACATTGAATTAAGTTCCACAGAATTTGGACTAAAAGCAGACTCAACATTACTTGCAGAACAAATAAGAACAATAGATAAAAGTAGACTAAAAGAAAAAATAGGTCATATTGATGAAGGTCAAGTAATGTCCCAAATAAACAATGCACTAGGTGTAAGTTTCGGGCTAGGGGGATAAGACTTAGTAAAATAAAAATCAAAAGAATGGGCAAATGTCCATTCTTTTTAGTTGACAAAATTCGACTTTTCGAGTATTATAATAATATTGAAAGGAAGGATTTTAGATATGTTTAAAGAATTTAAAGAATTTGCAATGAAGGGAAATATAATGGATTTAGCAGTAGGTGTTATCATTGGTGGTGCATTTCAAAAAATTGTAAACTCATTAGTAAATGATATAATAATGCCTGCAATAGCTATATTTACAGGGAAAGTAGATTTTTCAGAACTTACAATAACAATAGGAAAAAGTTCAATAAAATATGGGTCATTTATAACAGCAGTAGTGAATTTCTTGATAATAGCATTTTCAATATTTTTGGTCGTAAGATATATTAACAAATTAAATAAAAAGATTGAAGAAATAAAAGAAGAGGAAATTAAAAAGTTGAAGAAGAAGGGTAAATTTGGAAGAAGAAAAACAGATAAGGATACAATAGAAGTTGCAACTTCAACAACAAAGATTTGCCCATATTGTTTTTCAGAAATTAATATTAATGCAACAAGATGCCCACATTGTACTTCTGTATTAAAAGAAAACAAGGAGGAAAAATAAATGAATGAAGAAATTTTAAAAAAGGTAGATCATACTTTGCTAAAACAAACTGCAACAATGAAGGATATTGAAAAAATATGTGATGATGCAATTGCAAATAACACTGCCTCAGTTTGCATACCACCAGTATATGTAAAACAGGCAAAAGACTATGTAAAAGGAAAAATGAAAATCTGCACAGTAATAGGATTTCCAAATGGTTACAATACAACTTCTACTAAGGTATTTGAAACAGCCCAAGCTGTAAAAGATGGTGCAGATGAAATTGATATGGTAATTAATATAGGAAAAGTAAAAGAAAACAATTATGAATATATTTCAAACGAAATAAACAAAATTAAAGAAGAGTGCAATGGAAAACTACTAAAAGTAATTATAGAAACATGTTTACTTACAGAAGATGAAAAAATAAAATTATGTGAAGTAGTATCAAACTCTAAAGCAGACTATATCAAAACTTCAACAGGCTTTAGTACAGCAGGAGCAACATTAGAAGATATAATACTATTTAAAAATCACATAAAAAACGGCAAAAAAATAAAAGCAGCAGGAGGAATAAAAGACTTTCAAGATGCCCAAAAATTCATAGAAGCAGGTGCAGATAGGTTGGGAACGAGCAGATTAATAAAATAGGTGCCAATTAAATTTTAAATGAAAAGTATTGACTTTGAGAAATAAATAGGATAAACTATAAATGTAAAATTTTTTTGAAAAAAGTTTATAAAAAAGCAAGCAAACAACTAAAGTAAAAACTTAAAAAATTTTTTAAGGAGGAGAACAGAAAATGAATTTTAAATTAAAAAACAAATCTGGAATAACATTAATTGCCTTAATTATAACGATAATAGTAATGTTAATTCTAGTAGGAGTAGTAGTAACAGTAGTAATACAAAGCAATTTACTAGGAACTGCCAAAACAGCAGGAGACAAATACAAAACAGCATATGAAGATGAAAGCAATATGAGTGAGGTAACAATAAATGGAGAAAAATATGCTTCAATAGAGGATTATATAGAATCTACCAAACCATTACCAGAAATAAAAGCAGGAGAAAGAGCAGAGACAAACTCAAATTATAAAGGAGTAACTATACCAAAAGGCTTTACAGTATCAAAAATACCAGAAGAAAAAACAATAGATGGAGGACTAGTAATATATGATATACCAAAGGAAGATATAGAAAATGCAGGAGAAGATTTTTGGACAAAAACAACAACAGTAGGAACAGAAAATTACCCAACAGTGCAATGTGATTATAACCAATTTGTGTGGGTACCAGTAGAAACGCCATATGTTACAAAAGCAGAGCTAAATAAAATAATGAGTGATAGTAATGGAAGCATAACAACAGAAAAAGCAGCATTGCAAAGCTTAGTAGATAGTGGAAAATACCCAATGGCAGTAGAGCTTGCAAATGGAACAGATTATAGAGGAGTATTATATGAATTTTCAGCAGGAACAAATAAGGTAAATATAGAAGTAATGGATTTTAGTACAGAAGCAAATTATGATGATGGTTCTGTAACATATTATAGAGAACCAGCCAAACTAAGTAGTACTGATTCAAATAAGGTTAACCAAACAGAAGAACAAAACTTAGATTTGCAAACAGAATATAACAAAATAGTAAAAAGTGTAAAAGCACAAAACGGATTTTGGGTTGCAAGATATGAATTAAGCTATAATACTAAAGGAGAAAGTAAAAGAGGAAAAACAGTAGCAAATGCAGGCGATTCTGCAACCTATAAATGGTACGGCTTATATAATGCATGTAAAACAGTTTGCCAAGCAAGTAATAAAAATGAAATGCAAAGTAGTATGATATATGGAAGCCAATGGGACCAAATAATGATATGGATGAAAGAAGTAAAAAATACAAATGACAGTTTAAAATATTATATACTGGATAGTAGTAATATGGGAAATTATAATACTGAGTCAGGAGAAACAGGAAGCCCACAAGTAAGTGGATATAAAAATGCATATTCAGTAAAACAAATATTTGATCTTGGAGGTAATTTATATGAATGGAATACAGAGGTGTACAACACCTACGGCAGAGGTTTGAGGGGAGGCTATTACTATAATTTTAGCTCTCGAACTCCAATACATGCTCGCTT
Source organism: uncultured Clostridium sp. (assembly GCA_900554635.1). Lineage (GTDB taxonomy): Bacteria > Bacillota > Clostridia > TANB77 > CAG-508 > UMGS1781. The sequence continues at coordinate 45,034 of USHY01000003.1, forward strand.
TGACGATCCTCCAACATGTACCTATAGCTACTCTACTGCTAGGGTTGCACTTTATGTATTGCTGTAGAAAAAGTGGGCGATAAATTAATTAAATATTTCAAAGTAGTTTTAGGAAAACTACTTTGAAGCTAAGTGGCAGTACATGGTGATCATGTATTGCCATTTTCTTGATTATCACATTTCGAGCTTGTCAAGAACGGTGGGGTCGTTCTTGACAAATTTTTACTTTTATGCTAATATACCTTTAGGTGATTTTTTATGGAGAATAAAGATAGAGAAAATATGGAAGAAGAGAATAAGGAAATTGAGGTTGTTATTGATAATGATGGTAAGGAGCTTGATATTTCAAATGTTTATGAGCACTTAAATGTGGCTAAGCCTCAACCTAAAGAGGATAAGGAAAAGATTATTATTCCAGAAGTTAAGAAAAAATAAAAAAATATTGGATTTTTGCTTGACAAGTGAAGAAAAAGTATGTATAATGGAATAGTTGATGGCGAGATAGCTCAGTTGGCTAGAGCATTCGGTTCATACCCGACAGGTCGGTGGTTCGAATCCACTTCTCGCTACCAAAAACACACACATTTTATTGTGTGTGTTTTTATTTATGGTGGAGATGGAGGGAGTCGAACCCTCGTCCAATATTCTATTCATACGAACTTCTACAAGTTTAGTTTATTATTTGATTTCCATAAAACCACAGCAAATAAACACGCTATTAGTTTTTGTAGCCTTTTAAATACCCATTATTTCCAAGGCAAGAAATAATTTTGTTTCCTACTTTAGTCGACACCTTATCTACATCAGTAGGCTATGCAGTAAGATGACACTGCCTAGGCAGCGTATGCTAATTTATTATCAGCGTTTATTATTAACTCGCTTTTTTATAGTGGCCAAAGCGACCATCCACTACTTGCTATTCATACTTCAAAAATACTGTCGAAACCAAAATACATCCCCAAGTACTCTTATATTATACTCCTGTTAGAAGAAATATGTCAATACCTTTTTAAAAGGAGTAGACAAATGCAAAAAAAAGTGATATAGTATTTAAGTATTATTTCAGAAGGTGAGGGACCATCAATGAATAAAGAAGAAAAAGCAAGAGATTTATTAAAAAAATACGACCAAAATCACATTAATTTAGAGAATGATGGCGTTATTGACCAAATTTTGCAGATAGATTTTGAACAATTACAAGAATTGTATGAAGAGACAAAAACAGGTGTTGAAATCAAGAATATTGAAAATTTAGAACCTGTTAAAGCTATAAATCCTGAAAAAATTGAGAAAGAAGAGCTTGAAAAGTACATAAAATTAGGAGAGGATAAAATTAAATCAGGCAAATTTGCTATTGCAATTATGGCTGGCGGGCAAGGAAGCAGATTGGGACATAAAGGCCCAAAGGGAACATATATGATACACTTGAATTCAGAGGACAAAACACTTTTTGAAGTAGCAGTTGAGAAATTAAAGAATGCACAAAAAAAATACGGAATAGCTCTTAAATGTTATATTATGACAAGCCCAGAGAATAATGATGAAACTGTTGAATTTTTTGAAAAAGTTAATTATTTCGGATATCCAAAGGAATGTATTAAATTCTTCAAACAAGGAGAAATGCCATTGCTTAATAAACAAGGAAAATTAATTATTGGTGAAAATAAACAGGTAAAATTAGCTTCAGATGGAAATGGTGGAATATTCTATTCAATGGCTAAAAATGGCATTATTGATGATATGAAGAAAAATGGGATAGAATGGATTTTTATTGGCTCTGTTGATAACCTACTAGTAAAATATGTAGATACATTATTATTAGGAATGGCGATAGATAAAAAAGTTAAAATAGCAACAAGAACAATTATCAAAAACAGTCCATATGAAAAAGTAGGAGTACTTTGCAAGAAAAATGGCAGGGTAAAAGTAATTGAATATACTGAAATTCCAGAAGAAATGAGGCATGCTGTGGATGAAAATGGTGAAATGATTTATGGTGAATCACATATCATGTGTAATCTTTTCAACATAGAAGCAATTGAAAAAGCAAGTACAAAAGAGATGAAATATCATGTAGCTGAGAAAAAATCAAGCTATATAAATGAAAAAGGTGAGCTGATTGTACCAGATAAGCCCAATTGTTATAAATTTGAAAAATTTATATTTGATAGCTTCTGCTTATTTGATGACATTGCAATTCTAAGAGGAAAAAGAGAAGAAGACTTTGCACCAGTGAAAAATAAAGAAGGTGTAGATAGCCCAGAAACAGCAAAAAAACTGTACGAAGAATACAAAAAACATGCGAATAAATAATAAAACAAAAGTAAATAATATTTGTAGGAGATAAAAAGGTATGAAAATGAAATCAAAACGCAATATTATAAAGGTACGCAATTTTATATTAGAATTAATAAAAATAATTATAGGTACAGCAATAATGGCAGTGGGAATTGAAATGTTTTTGCTACCAAATCAATTATCAACAGGTGGCTTTTCAGGAATTGCAACAATGATTTATTATATGTTAAAAATACCAGTTGGAACAATTATGCTTATAATAAACATACCATTATTTATAGTTGCATACTTTAAAATTGGAAGAAAATTCTTTATAAAGGCAGTTTTAGGAACGGTTTTCTTATCTCTATTTTTAAACATATTTCAAAATTTTAAACCAATTACAGGGGACCGATTCTTAGCAGTATTATATGGTTCAATAATTGTTGGAATTGGAACAGCAATAGTTTTAAAAGCAAATGGTTCAACAGGTGGAACAGACTTACTTGCAAATATAATAAAATCATATAATCAATACTTAAAAACAGGAACATTAATAGTTGTGTGTGATGTTATAATTGTTGGAGCAAATGCACTATTTTTTAGAGACATTGAAGTAGGCTTATATTCAGCAGTTGCTATATATATAATGGGAAAAACTCTTGATATATTCTTTGAAGGTATAAATTTTGCAAAAAAATTAGTTATAATAACACCAAAATGGGAAGAAATTGCAGAAAAGATTGGAAGCACTATACATAGAGGAGTAACAGCAATAGATGCACAAGGAATGTATAGAAAAGAAAAAAGAAAAATGCTAATGTGTGTAATGTCCAGAAATGAAGTAAGAGAAGTAAGGAAAATAATAGAAGAAATAGACCCCGATGCTTTCATAATAATAACAAATGCAAGAGAGGTCTATGGCGAAGGATTTAAAGATTAATAAATAATACCAGTAGGAATATATGTAGAATCAGGTGGATAAGCGAATTCGGAAGAAGGCTTATCTATCTTTTTTATCTTTATTATCTTAATTATAGGAATATCTCCATGGTAATTTCCCTTTGCTATCTCACCAGTTATTTCAACCCAAGTATTATCTAAGAAATCTTTAGCGTTTTTACAAGAACAAAGAAATCCAACAATAAGCTTCTTTTGGCTACCTTCTACAACCATATCCCTTGCTAAAACAAATTCAGTATCTGGAAAATCTAAGTTTCTATATACATAACCAGAAAAGCAAATTTTTTGCCCAACATAAATATCTAAATTTTCATATACACTTTTTAAAATGTTTGTATATTCCTCAGGCTTAATATAAGCAACATCAGGTTCTGGAATTTCATCTTCAGTTTTAAAAGAACTGCTCATAATCTTATAAAGAGAAATTACAAACAAGATTACAACAATAATGCTAATAACAATAAGCGAAAATTTCACAATACTTTTACTATTTAACTTAACATTACAAACAAACATAATCAACCTCACTTTTTACTTAATTCTATGTAAAATCTTGAAAGATATGATAATTTATGATATAAATATATAGTTAGAATTTAAAGAAAGAAGGTAACTTTATGGGATTTTTAAGTAAAATTTTTAAATCATACAGTGAAAAAGAAGTACAAAGAGTAATGCCTATTGTAGAAAAAATAAATAATTTAGAACCAGAAATAGAAAAATTAACAGATGCAGAATTAAAAGCTAAAACAGATGAATTCAAACAAAGACTTCAAAAAGGAGAAACCTTAGATGATATACTACCAGAAGCTTTTGCAACAGTTCGTGAAGCATCAAAAAGAGTATTAGGAATGAGGCATTTTGATGTTCAATTAATAGGAGGAATAATTCTTCATCAAGGAAGAATAGCAGAAATGAAGACAGGTGAAGGAAAAACTCTAGTTGCAACATTACCAGTTTATTTGAATGCACTTACAGGAAAAGGTGTACATGTAGTTACAGTAAACGATTACCTAGCAAAAAGAGACAGTGAATGGATGGGAAAACTATATAAATTCCTTGGATTATCAGTAGGTCTAGTTGTAGCAATGATGAATCCAAGTGAGAAAAAGAAAGCATATGCAGCGGATATAACATATGGAACAAACAATGAATATGGATTCGACTACCTAAGAGACAATATGGTAATTCATAAACAAGACATGGTTCAAAGAGAACTAAATTATGCAATAGTTGATGAGATAGACAGCATTTTGATAGATGAAGCAAGAACCCCACTTATAATCTCAGGAACAGCAGCTGAAAGTTCAGACCTTTACAGTAAAGCAGATGATTTTGTAAAAAGATTAAAACCAAAAACAATAATAGAAGAAGATACAAAAAACATAGACCAAGCTGAAGATAATGAAAAATATGATTATGTAATAGACTTAAAAGCAAAATCTGCAACACTTACAGAAAAAGGAACAAAAAAAGCGGAGGAATATTTTAAAGTAAATAACTTAAATGATATAGAAAATTCAGATTTAGTTCATTATATAAACAAAGCATTACATGCACATGGAATAATGAAAAAAGATATAGACTACATTGTAAAAGATGGAGAAGTACTAATAGTAGATGAATTTACAGGAAGAATAATGTATGGAAGAAGATATAGTGATGGATTGCACCAAGCAATAGAAGCAAAAGAACATGTTAAAATTGCAAACGAATCTAAAACACTTGCAACAATAACATTCCAAAACTATTTTAGAATGTATAACAAACTATCAGGAATGACAGGTACAGCCATGACAGAAGAAGCAGAATTTAGGGAAATATATAACCTAGATGTAATCTCAATTCCAACTAATAAACCAATGATTAGAAAAGACCTAAATGATATAATTTATAAAAATGAAAAAGCAAAATTTAGAGCAGTGGTACAAGACATTAAAAACAGTCATGAAAAAGGTCAACCTGTTTTAGTAGGTACAGTATCAATAGAAAACTCTGAAAAACTAAGTAATATTCTAAAACGCGAAGGAATAAAACATGAAGTTTTAAATGCAAAATATCATGAAAAAGAAGCAGAAATAATAGCACAAGCAGGAAAATTTGGAGCAGTAACAATTGCAACAAACATGGCAGGCCGTGGTACAGATATAATGCTAGGAGGAAATTCAGAATATTTAGCTAAACAAGAAATGAGAAAACAAGGATATTCAGATGAACTTATAGAACAAGCAACTGCTCACAATGAAACAGATAATGAAGAAATACTAGAGGCAAGAAAAGTATTTAGTAAATATGAAAATAAATTTGAAGAAGAAATAAAAGAAGAAAAAGAAAAAGTGCTAAATGCAGGTGGTCTAAAAATAATAGGAACAGAGAGACATGAATCAAGAAGAATAGATAACCAGCTAAGAGGAAGAAGCGGAAGACAAGGAGACCCAGGAGAATCAAGATTCTATATAGCATTAGATGATGACCTAATGAAAATATTTGGTGGAGATATGATAACAAGTGTATATAACACTCTAAAAGCAGATGAAAATATGCCAATAGAGATGGGACTACTTTCAAGAACAGTTGAAACAGCACAAAAAAGAGTAGAAGGAAAACACTTCAGCATAAGAAAACATGTACTTCAATATGATGATGTAATGAACACACAAAGAGAAATTATATATAAACAAAGAAGAGAAGTGTTAGATGGAGAGAACTTAAAAACACAAATACAAAAAATGATGCACTCTGTAGTGCAAGAAGTAGTAGAGACACATAAAACACCAGAAGGAATAGACAAAGAAGGATTAAAAACAGAAGCAAAATCAATACTAAACTTAGACCTAAACCAAATAAATGACAATCCAGAAACAATTACAGAAGAACTATATAATCAAGTTATAGAAAACTATGAAGCAAAAGAAAAAGAAATGGGAGAAGAAACATTAAGAGAATTTGAAAGAGTAGTAATGCTAAAAGTAGTAGACCAAAAATGGATGGACCATATTGATAGCATGGATGAACTAAAAGATGGAATAGGCCTAAGAGCATATGGACAGAAAGACCCAGTAGCATTATACAAAATAGAAGGATTTGACATGTTTGAACAGATGACAAATGATATTAAAATAGATGTTGTAAAAATACTAACACATGTTCAAGGAATACAAAAAATAGAAAGAGTACAAACAGTAAAAATTACAGGAGAAGGCCTAAAAACAGGAGAAAACGAAAAAATCCCTACAAAAAGTCAAAACACACCACACACCACAATAAAAAACAACGGCCCACAAGTAGGTCGCAACGACTTATGTCCATGCCGGAAGCCGGAAAGAAATATAAAAATTGTTGTGGAAAATAGGAGGAAACATTTTTGATAGAATTAGAAGAAAATAAACACAAACTTATCCTACTAAAGGAAAAACTAAAATCAATAGAGGATGCTTTGAATATAACTAAATTAAAAGAAGACTTAAAAACATTGGAAGCCGAAACTAATAAACCAGGCTTTTGGGAGAATTCACAAAATTCAGGGACAACTCTTACTAAAATGAAGAAGACTCAAAATAAAATCGAAAACTTTGAGAAAATACAAAATGAATTAGAAAATTTGGAAAGTCTAAATGAGCTATTACTGCAAGAGGAAGATATTGAGCTGGGGAAGGAAGTTTTAAGAAACACAAAAAAGATAGAAGAAAAAATAGAAAAAGTTGAGTTAGAAACTTTACTTTCAGGGAAATATGATAAAAATAATGCAATAATTACTTTACATCCAGGAGCCGGAGGTACAGAGTCACAAGATTGGGCAGAAATGCTATACAGAATGTACTGCAAATGGGCAGCAAGCAATGGATTTGATGTACAGGAACTGGATTACTTAGAAGGTGATGAAGCGGGAATAAAAAGCGTTACCTTCTTAGTAAAAGGGGAAAATGCTTATGGATATCTAAAAGGAGAAAATGGAGTACATAGATTAGTAAGAATATCACCATTTGACAGCGGTGGAAGAAGGCATACATCATTTGCTTCAGCTGAAGTACTTCCAGAAATCACAGATGACATACAACTAGATATAAATCCAGATGATATAAAAATGGATGTATATAGAGCATCAGGAGCAGGAGGACAAAAAGTAAACAAAACATCATCAGCGGTAAGACTAACACATATTCCAACAGGAATTATAACAGCCTGCCAAACAGAAAGGTCACAAACACAAAACAGAGAATATGCAATGACAATGCTCAAATCAAAATTATTAGAACTAAAAGAAAAAGAACAAAAAGATAAAATAGAAGATCTAAAAGGCATACAAAGAGATATAGCATGGGGAAGCCAAATTCGTTCATATGTATTCTGCCCATATACATTAGTAAAAGACCATAGAACAAACTATGAGGTAGGCAATGTTGAAGCAGTAATGAATGGTGACTTAAATGGCTTTATAGAAGCTTACTTAAAAACAACAGTAAAATTTTAAAAAAACTATTCACAAAATGTATAAATATAGTATATAATATATACAAGAACAAACGATATAATATTTAGACTTAAATATTATTGGTACTTATTAAATAAAAAAGAGGTTCCATAATGGAAATAATTGTACAAAAATTTGGAGGAAGTTCTGTAGCAAACACAGACAAACTTTTTAATGTTTGCAAACACATTACAAAAGAGAAAAACAAAGGAAATTCAGTAGTAGTTGTTGTATCAGCACAAGGAGATACAACAGATGACTTAATTAAGGAAGAAAATGAAATAACAGAAAAACCAAACAAAAGAGAACATGATGTATTAGTATCAGTAGGAGAGCAAATAACCATTGCAAAATTAGCAATGTGCTTACAAAAACAGGGTTATGAAGCAGTATCTATGTTAGGCTGGCAAGTTCCAATAATCACAGACTCAAACTTTGGAGATGCTAACATAACAAAAATAAAAACAGGCAAAATACTCAAAGAACTAAAAACAGGCAAAATAGTAATCATTGCAGGTTTTCAAGGAATAGATTCAAACTCAAACATCACAACACTAGGCAGAGGAGGTTCAGACACAACAGCAATAGCACTAGCATCAGCACTAAAAGCAAAAAAATGCGAAATATTTACAGATGTTGATGGTGTATATTCAGAAGACCCAAATAAAAATGAAAATGCAACAAAATTTGATAAACTAACATATGATAAAATGCTAGAAATGGCAAACAATGGGGCAAAGGTATTACATAACAAATGTGTAAAACTAGCTAAGGAGAAGCAAGTAAAGATAATTGTTAAATCCACTTTTTTAGAAGAGAGTGTGGGGACTGTAGTTGAAAAATAACTAAGAAGAAATCTACCAATTTCCTTGGTAGATTTTCTACATTTTAGAGATAAAGAAACAAATTAAAAATTTTTTAACTTTTTTTCAAAAAAGTGTTGACAGAAGTCGAGAAAAGTAGTATTATATTTAAGTACCAAGCAGAACACATGAAGATTTAGTTATATGAAATATGTATAATTAGTAATGTTTCTACAATATAAAAACAACACAAAAATTACTAATTTTTTTATTTGAAAAAATTAAAAAATATTTCAAAAAACTATTGACAAAACAAAATAAAAATGGTAAAATAATGAACGTTCTCGAATTTAAGATTCAAGAACAAAGTACATTGAAAAATAAACAATAAAATCCTTTAAATGAGTTTTAGAATCGTCTAACCAACGATTCGTACTAAACCAAAAATTTGGAGAAAACCAAAAGTAAAAATCAAAGCTAGGGTATGGAAACATACCAAATCAAACCGATATGTAAGGTCTTGTAAAAAGACAGTATATATACAATTAATTAGAGAGTTTGATCCTGGCTCAGGATTAACGCTGGCGGCGCACATAAGACATGCAAGTCGAACGGACTTAATCGATTCTTTTAGATTCGAAGCGGTTAGTGGCGGACTGGTGAGTAACACGTAAGGAACCTGCCTATTAGAGGGGAATAACAACGAGAAATCGTTGCTAATACCGCATAAGCTGATAGTATCGCATGATACAGTCAGAAAAGGAGTAATCCGCTAATAGATGGCCTTGCGTCCGATTAGCTAGTTGGTGGGGCAACGGCCTACCAAGGCAACGATCGGTAGCCGAGCTGAGAGGCTCAACGGCCACATTGGGACTGAGATACGGCCCAGACTCCTACGGGAGGCAGCAGTCGGGAATATTGCGCAATGGAGGAAACTCTGACGCAGTGACGCCGCGTATAGGAAGAAGGTTTTCGGATTGTAAACTATTTTAGACAGGGAAGAAATTGACAGTACCTGTAGAATAAGCTCCGGCTAACTACGTGCCAGCAGCCGCGGTAATACGTAGGGAGCAAGCGTTATCCGGATTTATTGGGTGTAAAGGGTGCGTAGACGGGAGAACAAGTTAGTTGTGAAAGCCCTCGGCTTAACTGAGGAACTGCAACTAAAACTATTTTTCTTGAGTGCAGGAGAGGAAAGCGGAATTCCTAGTGTAGCGGTGAAATGCGTAGATATTAGGAGGA
>USHY01000004.1 GCA_900554635.1 uncultured Clostridium sp.
AAATTTTTCTCCTTCTTCATATGTTAGTTTTGTTGGAGCTGTTGTTATTTCTATATTGCTTAATGTTTTTTCTGGTATTATTTGTTGTTCTTTTACAGTTATTGCTACTTCTGCTGTTTTTGTTATTTCACCTTCTGTATAACTTACAACTATTTTTGTATCTGTTTTTGCTAGTGCTCCATTTGGTGTATATGTGTAGTCTGTAACAGGTGCACTGGTTGAATCGCTGTAATTTGCTGTTACTACCATTCCTGTTTTATCAAATTTTTCTCCTTCTTCATATGTTAGTTTTGTTGGAGCTGTTGTTATTTCTATACCACTTAGTGCTTTTACTGGTTGTTCATGGAATTTGCAAGTTGTACAACTACAACCAAAGCAATATATTTTAGAACAATTATCACAATTGCAATCACATTCTTCATAATTTTTGAAACATGGCATTCCTTCTCCATAGTCAACATCTCTGTTTTGCGTTCCCAAATCTAAAGAATATTCTTGTAATATTTTATACACTTGTGCTGTTGTAAATGTTTTATCATAACTTTTAACAGTCGCAACTGCTGCTGCAATATGTGGTGAAGCATGTGATGTTCCACTTACTATTGGAAACTCTTCCATAGCTGCACCTGTTGGCACTAAACTTAAAATGTGTTGACCTGGTGCTGAAAAATCAACTGATTGTCCAAAGTTTGAAAAACTTGTATATGCTAAATTTGAATCTCCTGAATTATATGCTGCTAAATATGAGCTTAACAAAATACTATTATTTTCTACTGTAATTAAATTTGAATTTAAAGCTCCAACTCCAATAACATCAGTATAAGAAGCAGGGTATAAATTATCGCCATTTACTCTAGTTCCATTTTCATCACCATTTCCAACTGCTGCAACTACAACAATTCCTTTATTAACTGCTTCTTGTATTAAATTACCAATCTCAGTTTCTATTGGCGAACTACCACTTGCGCTTTTTTCCCATCCTAAACTTAAATTAATTACATCCACATTTTGGTCTATTGCGTATTTTATTCCATCACATATGTAAACTAAACCAAGATTTCCATCATCATCTTCTGCTTTTATTGGAAGGATTTTTACATTCTTTGGTGTTCCATCAAGTATTATTCCTCCAGTATGTGTTCCATGTCCTACTAACACATTTTCATTTGTCTGTGAATTTTTTTCTTTGTGATTATCTGATATATCTTTTGTGTTTGTTACTATATTGATATATCTACTATCAATTCTTGTGTTTAAATTTTGTTCTGTTAATGTTGAATTTGATAAATCAAAACCTGAGTCTATAACAGCAACTACTACATCTTCTTTCTCTGTATTACTATCTATTTTTGTCTGTGTCTCGTTTAATCCCATTGTATGTATTCCCCAAGACTCAATTTCTGTTCCAGCAATATCAAATTTTATGCTTAATGGATTAACAGTATCTTGGATTTTAGCATTTTTATCAATTTCAATGTTTTGAACTTTTGAGTTTTCTTTAAATAACCTATAAGCATTTTCTGTTTCTTCTATTGTGTCATATGTAAGTACATATTTACCACTATATGATTTACTTGCACTTTTTGCATTATAAGTATCTCCTATTTCTCCTTCTACAGTTACTATAAGTCTTTTGGCTGAAAAGTCTTGTTGGACCTGTTGTTCTTTATCACCATATCCTTTTTCCCTACTACTTACAAACCAAATTGTTCCACCTGCTATAATTGCCACAATTAATAGAATTAATATTGTTAATTTTAATTGTTTCTGTGATTTTTGTAACATTCTTATCCTCTCCTTTATATAATACCTCTTTTATATTATTTCATATTTTTACAAAAAATCAATACTGTGTTTTTCACACTAGCTCATTTTTCCCCATAATTTAGCCTTTTTAGCGTTTTATTACAAATATATGACATTTTTTGTTGCTGTAATATTTTTGTAATATAAATATCATATATTTGTAATACATTTTTGGTATTTTTTGATGTATAATTATTCTGTACTAATGAATTAAAAAGGAGTTACCAATGAATATTGATTATTTGTTGAAAAAAGAAGGAATTACAAATATTAAAGAACTGAATAGCAATCAAATTAAAACAATATCTAAAGACCTTGCTATAAAGCTATGTTTAGCATTTCCAGAACATGATTTGGATAGGCAAGCTTTATATAACTCTTTTTGTGGGCTAAATATGTATACTGCAACAATGCCAAAAGATTCAAGTGGTGCTAAATATATTGCAAATAGCAATTCTATTTATTTTAATGAAAATATAGCTTTTACATCTATTCCTGAGGTTGCAATGCACGAGTGTATTCACTTTATTCAGGAAGGCAGGCTAAATGGAAGGAATGGTTTTTTAGGTTTGAGTTCATTTGCTTCTGGGTTGGCATTGAATGAAGCTGCTGTTCAGCTTATGGCTTCTGAGGCAAACATGTCTAATATTACTGAGGAAAAATATTTTGATATTACTATTAGAACTATTAGTCCTAATTATTATCCATTAGAATGTACATTACTTAATGAAATTTCTTATTTTACTGGTACATATCCTTTATATCACAGTGTTTTAAACAGTAATGATGTTTTTAAGAATACCTTTATTGCAAAGTTCAATAAAAGAATTTATAACAGAATTGCAAGGCAATTAGATAAGTTGCTACATTTGGAAGGTGAACTTGCTTGTTATATATCAGAACTTGAAAATTCTGAGAAGGTTGGCGATATTAAAGAATTAAATGCTATAATTTCAGAGCAAAAGAAAAATATTAAAAAATTATTTTTCAATATCCAAAATTTCATTATTAGAAATTGCTTTGCGTGTGGATTTAACAGTATTAGTACAATTGATGATTTGAAAGAGATTAAAGAAAAGCTATATAATTTTAAAAATATTATAGGAACAACTGATGGATACACCTTTTACAATGATTTTTATCGAGATTTAATGAATGCCTTGGAGAATAAAAAAGAGGAAATTCTAAAATATGGTGAAATTAGTTTGTTTAAACAAGAGTGTACTGCTCTTACTATTGTTGACCAAACAAGAGAGCGTTTTGGATTTATTCGCACTTTTATTAGAAAGCTAAAGAAGTTGTTTAGATTAAATAAAGAAAGTATTAATGATTATAATAATTAAAACCTAAGTTTTCGCTTAGGTTTTTATTTTATCAATTATCAAATCCATTTCACTTGTGAAGCTGCTGTTTCCATAACTATATATAATATATACTATTCCATCTTTCACAAAGAATTCTGTTGCGTTTTCCAATATGTATATACTACTTTCTGGGTTTCTTCTATACACTTTATATCCCTGTTCAATTATTGTATTTTCTTTTTTAATTGCTACTTGTATCTTTTTATTTATTTGTTGTTGAATTTCCTCTCTCTTGTTTTCTGGCACCACATCTGTTATTTTCATTAATTGTTTGTCCTGTAAGTTAAAATTATATGTTTTTACTATTGTTCTTTGTGCATTAACTCCTTCTTTTAAAACACAATGAATTGCAAGTGATAAAATATTATCATCAATACTTGTTGCATAATTTATAGAAACTATAGAATATGTTTTACTCTCATTATATATACTTAACATCTTTTGAACGAAAATATCATATATCTCTTTATTAATTTCATTATCAACTGCACTACCAGTATGAACATAAGGAATATCTGCTTGTATCCTATATTTTCCACTCTTTTCCTCTTCAATGTGGTACAAAGTTTTTATATACTCATTTTCATTATTACTAAAAATTTTTCCAAAATTAATCTCCAACTCCTCTAAATTCAAAGGCTCATCCACACTCTCCTGTGCGTTACTTTTTCCTATTATCAAAACTATGACCACAATAGCCACAACTAATATAGCAACCACACCACCTACAATAAACAATAATTTTCTATTTTTTCTCAAAATAATCACCTTTTATATTATACCATTAATAAATTCTTTTTTCAAATGAAAATTGGGGAGTTAATTTTTGGCCTCCATGAATTGTTTCTTTTTACCTTCATATAATTAAATTGGTGATAGCTGTGTTTAGTTCTATTTTAGTTATTATTGGAACCATTATAGGAGCCGGCTTTGCTTCCGGGCAGGAGATTTTTACTTTTTTTAATGTGTATGGCAGTTGGGGGTTTTTAGGTCTTTTTGTTGCTGAAGTTTTGATTGGTTTTATTGTTTATAAAGCTCTTGTTATTATTATTGATAATAATATTTCTACATATCCCAACTTTGTTTCTATAGTAATGACTAATTGTAAATTTGCAAACTCCGTAATTTGCTATGTTGTAAATATATTTTTACTCATTTCCTTTGTTGTAATGTGTGCTGGTTTTTCTGCCTATTTTTCACAGGAATTTGGCTTACCTAGTGTTTTTGGTTCATTTATAATTTGCATATTATCCTTCTTTACCTTTTTGAAAAACATTAATGGCCTAATTAAAATTAATGTTATATTTATACCAATTTTAATTGTAATAATTCTAATTTTAGGCTTCAAAAACTTAAGCTGTTTTGAAAATTTTCATTTAGTTGGAACTATATTTTCTCTAAAATGTTTTGTTAAAGCCTTAATGTATGCAAGTTATAACCTAATAATCGTTTTGCCAATCTTAATCTCTTTGAAAAAATATGTTTCAACCACTAAACAAGCAAAAATCGTTGCTACTGAAGTAACATTATTTCTACTAGTAATGGCAATTATTCTATTTATTTTACTGGACTTTTATTATGATGATATAAAAACCCTAGAACTTCCAATCATCTACATTGCCGGCATTTGTGGAGCAATTTATAAATACCTCTGTGGCTTTATTCTATTAGTTGCTATATTTACAACTGCACTATCCAGTGGGTACGGTTTTTTAAATGATTTTTCCTTAAAAAGCAGGAAAAATTATATATTGCTTGCATTTACCATATGTACTATCGCTTTCTTTTTAAGTAAAATTGGGTTTAGCTACTTGCTTAATTTACTGTATCCTATCTTGGGAATTTTGCGGATTAATACAGGTGATTTTTATTTTCTTTTTTCATAAAAAGTATTGAAAATTTTACTGTTTATTGATATAAGTATATAGAGGTTTTTTATATGGAACGAAAATTGAATAAGAAAAAAATTTTGGGATTAATTTTTATACTTTTTATTATAATTATAACAATTGTATTCTCTATATTATATCGAAAAAATTCGCATATTCGTAGTTTTTTTGATGTGTACATTTTTAGAAAACACATTACAGAAAACACTTTGCCTAAAATCGAGATTGAAAATGCTTATTGCTATTCATTTAATGATACTTTAGTTGTTTTAGAAAAAAACATTTTGACTTTTTATAATAAATCCGCAAATAGTATAGGCTCTTTAGAGCTAGAAATCTCAGAACCAATTTTTAAAACAACTGGTAAATATTTATGTATTGCAGAAAAAAATGGTGGCAAGCTTTACTTAATCTCTAACAAAAATATAATATGGCAAAAAAACTTAGAAGGCAATATCAATAATATTTCTGTAAACAAAAACGGATATGTTGCAGTTTCTATTGTGGACACAACTTATAAGAATATATGCAAAGTATATAATTCTACTGGAACTGAATTATTTACTACATACCTTTCAAAATCTTATATAATCGATTCTGCTATTTCAAATGATAACAATTACCTAGTTTTGGCAGAAGCAAACTTTTCAGGTATTACAATACAATCAAATGTTAAAATCATTTCAATAGAAAAAACTCTAAATAACAGTAAAGATACTATTATTTACAATTACACTGCACCTATTGGAGATTTCATAATTACAATTGGATATAATTCTAATGGTGGAATTGTTTGTTTATATGATAACCACATAGATCTTATTCAAAATAACTCTTGTTCTGAACTTTATAATTTTACAAAGTCAAATACTTTGTTTGCTGATATAAATAACAAGCTTGTTCTAGTAGAGAAAAAGAGCACAGGCTTATTTTCTCAAGAGTTTGAGTTACAAATAATAGATACATCTACATCAGAGAAAAAAACATATACACTTCAAAAAGAGCCTAAGTCTATAGAAGTTTCAAACAATGTTATAGCTATAAACTTTGGAACAGAAGCACTATTTATTAATAATTCTGGCTGGCTTATTAAAGATTACACATCAACTCAAGAAATTCAATCTATTGTTCTTTCTAATAACTTAGCTGGTATTGTTTACAAAAATAAAATAGAATTTGTTTCTTTATAGGAGGTGAAGTTTATGTCTTTCATTATTGACTTAATTATAATTGCAATTATATTGTTATTTACTTTTTTGGGTCATAAACGCGGATTAGTTAAAGTAGCTTTTAAGTTATGTACATTTTTTATTGCTATTGTAGTAGCATTTCTACTATTCAAACCAGTAGCAGGTTTGGTTATTGAAAAAACTACTATTGATGAAAATATTGAAAATGCAATAACAAGTAAGATTTTACCAGAAGGCGTGTCAGCAGCAGATGAAAATGCTGAGATACAAAAGAATCTGCCAGAAATTATAGTAAAAAACAGTCAAAATACTGTTCAGAGTGTGGCAGAGGCATTTAGTACAACACTTATTGAATCAGCCTGTTTCCTATTGATATTTATTGTTGTTAAAATAGGAATGAAATTTATAACCGCACTTGCTGATTTAATTGCAAAACTACCTTTGTTAAAACAATTTAATGAACTAGGAGGCACTATATATGGTATTCTTGAAGGATTATTTATTGTATTTGTTGGTTTCGCAATTGTTTCTTTAATTGCTCCATTATTGGATAATTCTATTTTAGATGCAATTAACAATTCTTTAATTGGTTCAATATTTTATAATAATAATATTTTGCTAAAAATTTTAATATAAAAAAAATCCCTTGAGTGGGATTTTTTTATTTTTTATTATTTTCTTTTACTGTAACTTTTTTAGGTATTTTAATTTTGTTTTCTTTGATTTTTGAACTCCATTTATCTATATAGTATCTACGAATTATTGCTAAATTGGTAAACATTCTTCCAACAAATACAACTATTGCTGCTAGATATATATCAACATTTAATTTTACTCCAAGCCATGTTAGCATTATTGATAATAGGGCATTTCCGAAAAAACCTGATATAAATATTTTTAAATCAAACTTTCCATTTAGAACTGATGTTATTCCACCAAACACAGAATCTAGTGCTGCAACTATAGCAATTGCTAAATAATTAGAAACTGTATATGAAATTACAGGTCCGTTCATTCCAACCAAAGCACCTAATATACATCCTATTAATATTGCTATAAATACCATCTTATTCATCCTCCTTTACATATTCAAAATCTAATCCTCTATCATGTGCTGCAATTTTTATATTGGTTGCTCTTTCTAATGATATTTGTTTTCCTTCAGAGATTTTAGTATCTATATAACCGTAATTCTTTTGTGAAACTGCACTTTCTAGGTATGTTGTGTTTCCTATCGCTTTTATTGTATATGGAGATGTTACATATTCTCCTTTTATTGTAATATAATTTTTTTCATTTATATCTACTATATAGCTATCATAAGCTATTCTGTGTTCATTTATTGATATTGCTTCTGCTCCAGCATTTTTTAGCAAGTTTATAAGTTCTAGTAAATCTTCTGCATTTACTTGTTGTTCTCCCCCATTTGCAAGTTTTATTATAATCCCTTCACCTGTAACACTGGTTTTACCTAGCAATTCTTCTGTTTCTTTTAGTTCTTGTTGTAGAAGTTCAGAGGCTTCTTTTCCTTCATTTGAAGCTTCCTCATATTCTAAAATTTTGTTATTAGTTTCAGTAACTTTTTTCACTGTCTCTTCAAATTTTGTTTTTAATGAGGTGATTTCTGTTTTTAATTCACTTTCTCTCATCAATTCCAATTCAGAGATATTGGTTTGACTTATTGTTTTTACTTGCAAAAATATTAACGCAGTTAATATAAAACACATTATCCCAATTATAATTGTTATTGTTATTTTTCCTTTCTTCATTTTTCTCTCCTTTATTCTGCTATATATTGGTGTTTGTAAACACCTTCATATTTAGGTATAGTTAAGTTCTCAGCTTTTTCTATATCTACAACAACTCCATCTCTTGCCATAAGTTTTAGATATCCGCCTTGCCTTACTGCAACATTATAATATAACCTTTCTGGATATCCTATTGCTTTTATTTCAATTGGTACACCAACTATTTCATCATTTATTCTTATTATGTTTCCATCACACATTATAGCTGTTGTTTGTACTATTCGCTTTCCATTAATTGATATCGCATCTGCACCTGCATTAAATAGTTCGTTTACTATATGTAATAAATCTCCATCATGTACAACATATGAGCTTATGTCTATTACATCTTCTGCATTTACTTCTCTGTTATCATCTAGTTTAATTATTATTCCACTACCTTTAACTTCTGTTAAGCCAAGTAGTTGACTATTTTTCTTAATTTGGTCTTTTACGCTATTATCTATCTCACTTGCTGCTGATGCTTGTGTTCTAGCATTCTCTAGTCTTTCTTCTGCTCCTTCTAATTGTTTGTAGGCATCTTTATAAGCTTGTCTCCATTTTAAAACTTCATCTCTTAGTTCACTATTGTCGTTTAAAGATATTCCTTCTTCATTCGTTATGCTTGCAACTGTTTTTATTTGAATAAATATTGCTATTACTAAAATAAAACATACACTTCCTAATGTTATTGCTATTTTTTTCATTTCTTCCTCCTCTTTTTATACTTTTTCTCTAAAGTATGGTGATTTAGTTACTGCATTTTTTACTATTATCACTCCCTGAACATTTTTTTCTTTTTCTAGTATGGCCTTTACACAATTCATTTTATATACAATATCAGAATCATCACCAAATTCTACTGTTTTTCCTTCAATAGGTATTTCAAGAATATAGTTATTGCTATCTGAAATATCAATTGCAGTAATTATATTTGCCATTTCACAGTTTCTTGCTGTGTTCATTATTCCGTATAAGTGAATCTAATTTTTTTAAATCCTCTTTACATAGTCTTTGTCCTACATCAACATCTGTTGTAGAATATCCATAAATTATTGGCAAAATATCTGTTGAACTTGTTTTTTCTAAAATATATCCCTGGTTATTAATGTAAAAATACTCTTCTTCCCCTTTAATAGAAAATGTTGGAATTCTTTCTGTAACATCTACTATTACTGTGCCATCTAATTTCCTTGTGATTTTTACATCTTCTATATAAGGGTTTGTTTTTATTTTTTCTTTTACTGTACTTCCAAATGATTTAAGCATGTTATCAGCTACGGCTAATCCTGAACTCTGTACAATTTCATCTGTAGCCACTTTACTATTGTTTACTACCATTATTTTTTTAATATTGAATAGATTTGATGATAGTAATATTGCTACTACAGCTACCAGTATAATAACTATAAGTATGATGAGTGCTATTATTCTTCTTTTTTTATAATTAATTTTCTTTTTTTGAGGCTCTTTTTTGTTTCCTTTTACTGTCTTTTTTTTCTTGTTTTTCGTATCTGTTTTCAATTATTACACCTCCACAAAAAATATCATTGATTAATTATAATTAACCAATGATATTTTATAATATTTTTTTAAAAAATTCAATCTGTTTTTTTCAATTTTATGTCTATTTTTCTTTTTTAATGTTTGCGCCTAGTTTTTGCAACTTTGTTTCTAAGTTTTCATAACCCCTTAATATATGCTCAATATGACTAATTTTAGTAGTTTCCCTAGCTACTAATGCTGTTGTAACAAGGCAAGCACCTCCTCTTAGGTCTGGCGCAGTTACCTCTGCACCTACGAGTTTTCTAGTTCCTTTTATTATTGCAACTTTTCCTTCTACTACTATTTTTGCTCCCATTCTTGTTAATTCATTTACATATTTATATCTGTTTTCAAAAATATTTTCCACCATCATAGAAGTTCCTTTTGCAACTGTAAGCATTCCAACAAAAACTGATTGCATATCTGTTGGAAATCCTGGATACGGCATTGTTTTAATATCTACAGCCTTCAATTTTCTAGGAGCACTTAAAATTACGCTATTCCCCTCTATTTCTATTTTATTCCCTGCTTCTTCAAGTTTATGTAAAACAGGATTTATATGTTCAATTTTTACATTGTTTATCTTAATTGTTCCCCCTGTAATAGCTCCCATACATAGCAAAGTTCCTGCCTCAATTCTATCTGGCATGATATTATAACTTGCACTTTTAAGATTTTTTACACCTGTAACTTTAATAATATTTGTGCCTGCTCCTCTTACCTTTGCTCCCATTCTATTTAGCAATTCCTGCAAATCTACTATTTCAGGTTCCATGGCCGCATTTGTGATTGTTGTCTCCCCTTCAGCTAATACAGATGCTAAAATAATATTCTCAGTTGCACCAACTGATGGAAAATCTAAATGAATGTCATTTCCAATAAGCCTGTCGCAAGAGCATCGTATATATCCACCTTCCTTATTAATTTTAGTTCCAAGCATTTCAAACCCCTTAAGATGCAGATCAATTGGTCTTCTACCAATATCACACCCACCTGGATACGAAAATACGGCTTCCTTAAATCTTCCCAAAATAGCTCCTGCTAGTATCACTGATGATCTCATTTTTCTCATTAGTTCATCTGGTATCTCTTTTGATTTTATGTTTTGTGAATCAATAATCATTTTACCTTTTTTTCTAATTACTTTGCCACCTAAAAGCTGTATAATTTGCAAAGTAATTTTTATATCCTGAATATCTGGTACATTATATAGTGTAGTAGTTGTGCCATTTAAAATACAAGCTGCTATTATAGGAAGAGCTGCATTTTTTGAGCCCGAAACATCTACTTCGCCTTCAAGTTTTTTTCCACCTTCAATTATGTAACTTGACATTTTTACTCCCCCCTTTATTCATTATATATTATGCGAATTATGGGGGAAAAGTTAAAAAAACCGCTATATCATTTGATATAACGGTTTTTATTGGTGAACCAGAGACGACTCGAACGTCCGACCCACGGCTTAGAAGGCCGTTGCTCTATCCAGCTGAGCTACTGGTCCATCTGAAACTTTTTTAATGATACCACATTTTTTCGAATATGTCAATATTTTATCGAAAAAAAGCTTGAATTTTTTTATTCTTTTTGATATACTAATTATTGCGTTTAGATTTTTTTGAAGGGATTGGTTTTTATATGGGAAAACAAGATGTTGTTAATGATGTAAGCGAAGTTCATGAGATTAATAATGTTAGTAAGAAGAAGAAGAAAAAACATATTGGATTATTTATTTTTTTGATAATTATTATTGCTTTAGGTATTTTTATTGCAGTTCGACTTTATAGAGCTAGAGGCAATGTCTTAGGAGCTATCTTGGGGCATGATGAAAACACTTTAAAGAATTTGGATAAATTGCAAGTTTTGGTACTAGGTGAAAGTACGGGAATGTCTGATACAATTATTGTTGCCTCATATGACCCTAAAACTCAAGAAGCTGCTTTACTTTCAATTCCAAGAGATACTTTTATTGGTGATGACAAAAAGCATACTTCTGTATATGATAAAATTAATTCATTGTATTCAAATGGAGACACTCCAGAAAAAACCTTGGCTGCAGTTAATAAATTAACTGGTCTTGATTTAAAATATTATATAATAGTTGATACAGAAGCACTTCAAAAATTAGTTGATACAATTGGTGGAGTAGAATTTGATGTTCCTATTGATATGGATTACGATGATTATTCACAAGACCTATTCATCCATTTAAAAGCTGGTGTGCAAACACTTAATGGAGACCAAGCAGAACAATTAGTAAGATTTAGACATAATAATGATTATTCTTCTTACTCATATTCTTATGGAGATAATGATTTAGGTAGAATGAGAACACAAAGAAACTTTATAATTGCAACAGTTAAACAAACCATTAGAATGAAAAATGTAACACAAATTGGTAATATTATTGATATTTTCAAACAATATGTAAAAACAAATTTAGATTTCAACCATGTTAAAGATTACATACCATATGCAATAAAAATAAATACAGATGATATTAAAGCTGCTCAATTACCTGGAACAGCACAATATTTAGGATATTTATCTTTCTTCCTTTGTGATGAAGAAGAAACTCAGGAGTTAGTAAAAGAATTTTTCTTAGATAAACCTGAAATCATTGAAGAAAATGATGAAAATATAACAGTAACTACTCCTTAAATAAAATTAGGGTGGATTTTAAAATTAATTCCACCCTAATAAATTCTTAAATTATTTACCTCTAATTTTCTTTAATGTTTTATTTCTTTTATATATCACTCTTACTCTCAAACCTCCAAAAAGTACTAGTAATCCGACGAAAATTAGTAAAAATGTAATTCCTGTTTTACTCTTTTTAACTTCACTTTCTGCAATAAGATTTGTTTCATATGTTTTTCCCTCAACTGTGTAACTTACTTTACCAACAATATCACCTTTTTTTATTGGTGCTTTTATATTTTTGTTAAGTTCTATTTGTGGTTCAATATTTCTTACATCTGTATCCACTTTTACAACAGCTTGTATTGTGTTTTGTAATACAATATTTAACTTTTTAGTAGCTTTATTTGCCTTTTTTACATTGATTGTTTGAACATTTGTACCTAACTGTGCTATAGTTTTTATTGTGTTATTTTTATAAGCATATTCTAAAATATTTTCTGCATCCTCATACCTACTATCTGAAGTGGTTGATTTCATTACTGTTGCAATAAGTGGTAAATCATTCTTTTCACTGTATGCAATAAGGCAAAATCCTGATGGTGTTGTAAATCCTGTTTTTAATCCTTTTGCATATTTATAATAGTTCTTACTGTTACTCAATAGCATCTCATTTGTTGCATGATATACTCTATCTGATTTTGTGTAAATATCAGTTGCTGGAAGCACATATTCTCTTTCACTTACCATATTTTTTATTGTTTCAATTTTCATTGCATATTTACCAATTAAAGCCATATCATAAGCTGTTGAATAGTGGTTTGTATCATGTTCCCCACTGCTATTTGTAAAATTAGTATTTTTGCAACCTATCTCCTCTGCTTTTTTGTTCATTAATGCAACAAATTCTTCTTCACTTCCTGCTATATGTTCAGCTAGAACATTTGAAACATCATTATAAGCAGAAATTAAAAGTAAGTGAAGTAGTTGTTCAACAGAAAATGTTTCTCCTGCCTTTATATTTGCTGTTAAATAGCCTTGTTCTACTCTGGAAATAGCTTCTTGTGTTACTGTAACTTTATCTTCCAAATTGCAATTTTCAGCAACTATTATAGCTGTCATCACTTTAGTTAAATTGGCTGGGTAGAGCTTTTGCTCCATATTGTGCTCATATAAAACTTTATCATCAATGCAATCTATTACAACAGCTGAAGTTGCTGTTACATCTGGTCCCTGTGCCATAACTGTTGGCATAAATATTAATATAAATAATATAAACATTATTATAATTTTTCTCATTTTCATAGGTTAATCACTTCCCCTATGTAATGATATAATAAATTTTTAAAAAATACAATATTTTAGGAGGTATTTATGAAAAAAATCGACAAAAAATTACTTATTTCTATATTCATTTTAATAATCATAATGATAACTGGATTTTACTTTTTCACAAAAGAAGATGATGAAACTGATATTTCATATAATACTATATTTGATAATTCTAATGAAACAAAAAAGTCTTTAGATGAAGAAAAAATATTTGTTCATATTGATGGGCAAGTAGTCTCTCCTGGCTTAATTTCTCTGCAAAATGGTGCCCGTATTTCTGACGCAATTAGTGCAGCTCGGCGGTTTGACAGATTTAGCAAATCTTGCAAAAGTAAACCTTGCATATTTGCTAAAAGATGGTCAAAAAATTTATATCCCTAGTATAGATGATAATTCAGATTTAGAATATATTCAAAACACCGCTGGTGAAAATGTTATAGTTACAGATTCCAATTCAAATTCAAATCTTATAAATATAAATACTGCAACCGAAGCTGAACTAACAAAATTACCTGGAGTTGGCAGTTCTACTGCCAATAAAATTATAGATTATAGAAACAAAAATGGGAATTTTAAAAACATTGAAGATTTAAAAAATGTAAATGGTATTGGTAATGCTAAATTTGAAAGTTTGAAAGAATATATTTGCATATAATCACAAGCTACAGTATAAAAATACCACTCCTGGAAATAATATTGATATATAATTTCTAAGGAGGTTTTTTATTTGATAAACAAGGTAGAAATTGCTTCAGTTAATACTGCAAAATTACCTGTTCTAACAAATAAAGAAAAAGATGAATTATTAGTTAAAATAAAAAATGGAGACACTGTTGCAAGGGAACAATTTATAGAAGGAAATTTAAGACTTGTTCTAAGTGTTATTAGGCGTTTCAACAATCGTAATGAATCTGCTGATGATTTATTTCAGGTTGGCTGTATAGGCTTAATTAAAGCTATAGATAATTTTGATACAAACTTAAATGTTCAATTTTCAACATATGCAGTTCCAATGATTATTGGTGAAATCAGAAGACATTTAAGAGATAATAATCCAATTCGAGTAAGTAGATCTATGCGAGATTTAGCATATAAAGCTTTACAAGTAAAAGAAAAATTACTAAAAGAAAACCAAAAAGAGCCCACAATTGATGAAATTGCAAAAGAGTTAGAAATAGATAAGGAAGATATTGTTATTTGCCTTGATTCTATCCAAGAACCAATTTCGCTTCAAGAACCTGTTTATAATGAAGGGGCTGATAGCATATATGTAATGGATCAAGTCAAAGATTCTAAAAATATTGATGATAATTGGGCTGAAAATTTAACTATTTCTGAGGCCATAAAAAGACTTAATTCAAGAGAAAAATCAATAATTTCAAGGCGTTTTTTTGATGGTAAAACTCAAACCGAAGTAGCTGAAGAAATTGGAATTTCTCAGGCTCAAGTATCAAGACTTGAAAAAAATGCAATTGCTAGAATTAAAAAATTTTATAGTTAAATTCCAAAGGCCATATAAACTAGTATGACCTTTCTTGCTTTTATTATTTATTAATAGTATAATATATATTGGTGATTAAAATGATTGATAAATCGCATATTCAAAGGTTTCATGCAAGTACAACACTTGTGCCTAATAGTAAAAGAATTTCAAAACTTAGAGATGATTTTTATGCTTGTTTACCTATGTTGAAATATTTTGTTGATAGATATAATATTCAATCTCCTGAAGTTTTAGAAGAATATGTTTTCAGTTATGTTTCAGCAATTTTTAGTGATATTGCTTCAACAAAATTTTTGGACTCTCACCTTTATGAAATTCAAACAATAGAATATTTACTAAAAAACCCTAAAATAATTGCTCAAGAGTATCCAAAAGTTAAGGATAAAGAAGATAACCATATAATGTATGATGCAAATTTAGCTCGAAGTCAAAAATTGGTTATAGTCCATGCTTTGCATGAATTACAAGTAATTGAGGACTTTGCTAAAGAAGTAGGAGTTACAAAATCTACTAAATTAAACAATATTTTAATTAAGACAGACAATGTTGCTGATGTAAGGAAGATGTTAAAAGTTGGAATAGAACTTTTAAATCAAAAAAATATTTATGATAAAATTCAAGTTATGCTAAAATATCAACTAACGCTTAGTAAAGAGTTTGTGAAAGATGAAGAAATAAAATCGATTACTTCAATTAAGGATTTTCTACTAAGCCTTGGCCTTCTTGGTCCATATCTTGATTCATATAACTATAATAGTAAAAAACTTGGATTTGAAGATTTGGATTATGAATTCTCTTCTTCTGATAATTCAATTGGTTTAGTAGATTCATTATCAAAAGAATATTTAGAAACTCTTTCTATTGAAGAATTAACTTTTTTAAATGCCTTTTGGTGTAATAGATTTGCGAAAGAATGCCAAATTATGAATCTTGGTTTAATGGTTACGAAAGATTTAGATTTATGGCAAGATATTATAAATGGTCAAACTGATTTTTCCATCTCTAACCAAGAATTAGCAGCAATCTTTAAAAAGAACTTTTTCATTTCCAGACTACTCTCTGATACATTTCATTTGCATCAGAATAAAATATCAGAAGCAGAAGCAAAAGGACAAGATGCTAAAAATTTATTTACAGCCGACTATTCTAGCTATTATTCACAACTTGATAATCGTATCGGCTCAGAATATAAAAAATATTTTTCAAGTACACTGGTAAATAGTAACAATAATTTTATGGAAGATGTAAATTTTTTACTACCAATTTCAAATTTACAATCTTTCGCTTATCATAAAAAGCAAACATATCTTGAACCAATAATTAAAAGCTGGATAACAAAGCCGCATTCAAACAACTGGGGCTTTGTAAGAAAAGAAATTAAAGATGATGAAGAATTTGATTCTATTGAATCAAAAAGCCCTGTATCTCTTTTAGCATTCGATGTAGAAGGTTTTAATCTTCCTTTTAGATTTCATGTTGAAAAAGAATCTCTTTTGGATTTGTTAAGGGTAGTAAGTGGTAATTCAATTATCCCTGAATATCAAGGACATGAAGACTTTGTGTTTAATGTTGATGGTAAAAATGCTGTTATACCAGGTAATATCATAATGCCTATTCTAAAAAAACATAAACCTATTATTAAGAGTAAAGCAAATTCAAATGAAGATATTGAAAACAAAAACTTTTGGGAACATTTATATTATTTATCAACCGGTTCATTTCCAAAACACTTAACTACTACTGTTCAGAAAGGCAAAAAACAACCACTTATGCAGCAACGCTTACCAATAGTTTATTCTGATTTAAAAACTGGAAAAAGATATTATAAAGATAAAACTGGATACATTGAAATGGAGGATTCTAATGTACGATAATAATGTTTTGTTAAATTATTTAAAAGATAGAAAATACTCAGCTTGTATATCAATACTAAAAAATAAAATCATAAAAGCCATTATACTAGAAATTCAGAAAAAAGACAATACATATACTTTTACAACTATTTCAAGCTTAATCTCAGCTTCCAATTTCTACCTTGGAGATAGCACAATTCCTCTAATGCTTGAGACTGCCCTTATGCAGGATAGTGAACCAGAGGAAATAGAATATTTGATAAATATTTGTGAAGAATATAAAATAAAATAAAAAGGTCTAAACGACCTTTTTTATTTATACTCTAGGATTAAAATTTGATATATTCTGTAGTTCTGTAAACAGCTCTCTTTCTTTTTCAGAAAGTTGTTTTGGTACCACAGTTTCTATTTCTGCAATTAAATTGCCTCTTCCACCTTGCCCATCTTTATATCCCTTGTTTGGAATTATTATTTGTTCACCACTTTGAATTCCTGCTGGAATGTGAAGTGAAATGTTTTCTTCAATTGAATCAATACTAATATTTTTACCTAATGCTGCTTCCCATGGAGAAACATATACATTTGTTAATAAATCATATCCCTGAAGTTTGAATTTTTTATTGTTTTCTATATTTATTTTAATAAACAAATCTCCATTTTTTCCACCGTTTATGCCTTCTTTGCCTTGCCCTAGTAGTCTGATTTTTTCACCATTTCTAATACCTGCAGGTACTTTTACTGAAAATGTTTTCATTTTTCCTTTTACTGTTCTTAATGAAATTTTCTTTTCTAATCCATAATAAGCATCTTCTAAATTAACATTTATTTCTGTTTCAATGTTTTCCCCATTTGCTTTAACATTTTTTTCTTCTTTATATGTAGGAACTGCTGGCTCACCAAAAAACATATTGAAAAATTCACTGAATGCTGACCCCTTTGGTCTTTCTGCCTCTTGGTATTGAACTTTTTGTTTTTTTCTACCAACTTTTGAATTCCACATTCTATCATATTTTCTCTTACTACTTGAATTAGATAGAACTCTATATGCCTCATTAATATCCTTAAATCGCTCTTCTGCCTGTCTACTTTGATTATTTATATCTGGATGATATTTTTTTGCCTGTTCTCTAAATGCTGTTTTTATTTGCTCTCCGAGTTACTTTATTTGTATCTAAATCTAAAATTTTATAATAATCTTTGAAAATCATATATGTTCTCCTTAGATAAAAAATTATGTTCACCTTCTTTATTATAGCATATTTAGTAATTTTTTTCCACTTTTTTCGCGTTTTGCCTTGTTTTTTTTTTGTTTTATTATATAATGTATATAATTATTTGTTTTGGAGGTTTGTATATGCGTAAAAATTTACATATTAATTCTAATTCACAGTACAAAATTCTCGCTGTTGATGATGAAATTGGTATTTTAGATTCCTTAAATGTCTTTTTATCAAAAGCAGGATATTCATTTGTGGGTATAACCAATCCTATGGAAGCTATTGAGAGGGTTAAAAATGAGCATTTTGATTTAATGTTACTAGACTTTTTAATGACTCCACTCCATGGAGACCAGGTTGTTGAAGAAATTAGAAAATTTAACAAAGATTTATATATTTTATTACTTACTGGCCATAAAGATTTAGCGCCACCACTAGACACCATTAAAAGGCTTGATATTCAAGGTTATTGTGAAAAAAGTGATAAGTTTGACCAATTGTTATTACTTATAGAATCTGGAATAAAAGCTGTATCTCAAATGAATATTATT
Source organism: uncultured Clostridium sp. (assembly GCA_900554635.1). Lineage (GTDB taxonomy): Bacteria > Bacillota > Clostridia > TANB77 > CAG-508 > UMGS1781. The sequence continues at coordinate 18,676 of USHY01000004.1, forward strand.
AAGAAAATAAATGTAGAGTTACAATCTACTTATGAAAAGCTTGAATCAGCATATATGGAAACAATAGAAATTCTTCGCTTTACTGTTGAAGCCAAAGATGCTTACACACGAGGACATTCTGATAGAGTTTCTGAATATTCTGTTTTAATTGGAAAAACACTTGGGCTTTCTGATAATGATTTGAAAATTTTGAAAATTGGTGGATTGTTTCATGATATTGGAAAAATTGGAATTCCTGATAGTATATTACTAAAAACAACTAAGCTTGATGATGATGAATATTCAGAAATCAAAAACCACCCTGCTATTGGAGCTCATATTCTTTCAAATGCAACAATTTTTAAAGACATTATCCCTATTGTAAAACATCACCATGAAAGATTTGATGGTAATGGATATCCCGGAAAACTTAAAGGTGAAGAGATTCCATATTTAGCAAGAATAGCTGCTGTAGCAGATTCGTTTGATGCTATGACCTCTAAGCGTTCTTATAGAGATTCATTGCCTTTAGATGTTGTAAAGCAAGAATTAATTAGAAATCGTGGAACTCAGTTTGATCCAGAAATTACAGATGTTTTTCTAGGTATTCTTGAATCAAATCCTGAGGAAATAGAAAGGATTCAAAAATTATAAGATTATATAATGTTAAAAGAAAGTGGAAATTCCACTTTCTTTTATGTTATTTAATTATGAATTTTTTGATTAGTATAATACCTACTATAACAATTGCTAGGCCTCCAGCTATTGATACTATAAGCATTATTGGAGATTTTTCATCACCACCAAATGTTTTAGTGATTTGAACATATTCGCCAAGGAATTCATCATCTTCAAGTTCCATACCGCCTGCTCCTAATGGTACATCTGGTGTGTCTGCTTGAACATATTTTAAGTTATTAAGTGTTGAACCTTCAATTAATACACCTGTAATTGTTGTAATTCTTCCATTTTCTTCTGGTACTAATTGTGCTGCATAGCTTCTAAAGGTCAATCCTTTGCCATCAGTGCTTGATGGTAAGTTTGTAAATACTTCCATTGTTGTAGTAGCAACGTTGCCTGCGTTCAATTGAATATTGTGGCTATCTACAACTGTAACACTTTCTGTTCCTGCAGTTCCTCTGCTCTTCCATTTAGCTTTTTCTTGGTCAGTTGCTGTTATTTTAAATTCTCCTGCTTTTAGTTGTTGTTGATTTTTATGTAAGTAGTCTTCAATTCTTACAATTGCTCCAATTTCTGTATCTCTGTAACTATTCCCTGAGTAATAAGCTTCACCTAGATATTCACCAATTTTATATGTTGAATTTGGTTCACTTATGCTCATTTCTTGCTTAACAGTTGGCCAAATTTGGTCATAGCTACTATTTTGTAGTGCTTGATAAAGTTTATCAGAAACATAATCTGGTTTTCCTTCATTCTTAATCAAATATCCATATACAATGTCCATTTTTTGTCCGATTACACTGTTTAAGTCAGTTTGTACTAACCATGAACCAATATGTCCATTTGTTCCTGTACTAGGGTCTTGGTATTGTTTATTTGTTCCTGAAGCTATTACTCCAAGATTTGATGAGCTTGTTAATTTAACCATATATCCATCTTGCTCAGCAAAGTAATCTTGTATATCTGCACTTGCACTTGCTGTTCCTTGGATATTTAAGTATGTTATGTGTTTTTCTAACACTAATTTTGGTTGTGGTCTCTTCATTAAACCAAAGTTCATTGTAGAAGTGTATGCAACATCAATTCCATCAGTACCAATTCCTTCTACTGAAACAAGTACTTCAGATGTTTCTGCACACATCCATGTATTATTTAGTTTATCCTTTGTATTTATTTCATTAATTATTAATGAATCTGCAGATGTAACTTTGGTTGCATATGCCATTTCCTGTAATCTTCTTGCTTCATTGTCTCTTGCTTTTGAGTTTTCATTGTTTTGTGTATTATATCCTGCTCCATTGTACATACTATTTTTGTAATATCTATCTATGGTTGATTTATAATCTTGTCCATTATATGTTCTAATACTTTTCTTTGATTCACTTGAAGTTGCTCCTCCTGATATTGAAGTATCATAATATGTGCCATCACCATAAATAAATCTTATAATATAGTTACCTGGAATAAATGCATTAAATTCGTATTTCCCATCTTCTACAACATGGTTATCATATGGTATCCCATCATATGTTCCATCATTGTTAATATATTTTACTGCATTTTGTCCTGAAACTGTTTCTTGCCAGATATATTCTAATTTTTTATTATTTACTTCTTTAATTTCAATTAATTGTACAATAACATCATTTACTTTTATTTCATTTGCATCCATTTTTCCATCAGCATTCAAATCTTCAAATACATATCCACTTATAATTCTTTCCTCATTTTGAGTCTGAACTGTTAGTGTTGTGGCATCATCTGAATCATCTTCTACCCAGTACTCTGAAATGTTGTCTGGTGCTGAATCTTTATCAATACAGCTGTTTTGTGTTGAGTATGATGTAATTTCTACCCAGTTTTTAACATTTTCCTGAATTGTTGCTGCACTTGCTGGATTCTTTATATTAAATACAAGTTGTGCCTTTGCTTGGTCAAAAGCCGGGAAGTCTCTTCCAATTGGAATTCTAATTCCTCTATAGCTTTTTCCATTGATATTGACATTGTTTAGAGTCTCTGTAATTGAAATATTACTTACTAATTCTAATACTGCATCATCATAATAATATACAATCTCGTTAATTCTTGCATCATTTGCACTTTGGTTGTTTAATAATATATCATATGTTAATTGAACTTGTAATTCTCTATCTTCTTTTTTTCTTTCAAGCAATGTGCTATAATCTCCAGATGATAAATTTGTATTTGTTGTTCCTGGTAAAGTTGGTAATGTTTGATAATCATTTATTCTATAATTATAATCTGATCTATATAGATATAAATTATATTTAATATCTGTTATATCTCCTTCTGCTATATTGTAGTTCATACTTATAATATCATTATAACTATATTCCTTTTCTTTACCATTAATTGTTACATTTGCTTTATTTATGTCTGTTACTGCTGCTAAGTCAACTTCTTTTGCTACAAGTCCCATGTTAATTCCAGTTGTATTTTCAGAGTAAGTATTTGGTAAAGTTGTAGCTATCATTGCAAATTTATCTAAGACTATACCATTTGAATCTTTTACTATTAATGTAGCTGAGTTTGCATCATGTGTATATTCTAGTGTTGTTCCATCATTTGATTTTCCTTTTGTAATTGTTTCAAATCTCTTGTTAAAAGCATCCCTATTATTTTCTTGTACTACTGAATCTCCAGATCTTTGTGAGTATGGGGTTACTATATAATGAATTCCATCAAAAGTAAATTCAATATAGTATTTTATTGCTCCAGATACACTTGCTGGTAAGTCGTTGAATTCATATTCTCCTGTGCTGTCTGTTACTGTTGTATCTACAACATTTCCATTTGAGTTAATAACTCTTATAACAATATTTGCCATTCCATTTTCATCTGAATCAATTACACCATTTGGTGGTGTTACTGGTTTTACACCATGCTGCATATCTTCCCAAACCTTACCTGCTAAGTCTAAAGTAACTTCGTTCCCTATTTCAATTGTTAATATATTATCATTAAGGTTGTATATTGCATTTATTATATTTGTAGCTCTACTTATCTGGCATCCAGCTTGTTTATGTCTGAAACTAATTGTTACAGATCCTGTACCGTATAATCCTTTATAATTTACCTTTGGTGAATTTGGTACTCCTATTTCCTCTAATATAATTTCTATATTTTGATTTGGGTCAATAACTTCTAATTCACCTATTTCTATCTCTCCATTGGCATTAGTGTCAGCCACTATTAAGCTTTTTTTGTCTTGTCTTGTTCTTGCATTTTTTAATTCAATTCTAAATGTAATACCTGGTATTTTTTCTCCAGCTATTGAAATGTTTGTTTTTTGTAATTCAAAATCTATAACTCTTGCTATATTTTTTATTGTTATTTCACATTTTGATTCTGGTTGCATTGATACCTTATATAAATTGTTTTCATTTAGAACTACATTATTTGTGCTCCATTGTCCTTCTCTACTATCATATGTAAAGTTAATTGTGATTGGTTTGTTTGGTACATAATATATGCTTTCTTCCTCTTTTATTACTAATGTTACTGATGTAGCACCTGGATTTGGTTCTATAATTATTACTCCTTCTCCAGAGCTATCTGTTACAAGGGTATTTCCTGTTACACCTTTTGATTCTTCATGTTCAGCATTTATTTTTCCACCTGTCACATCAAGATTGAATTTAATGTTGCTTAGTGGATTTCCTTCTGTTGAAATATTCTTTAAGTTTGCATCTGTTTTCTTTATATATACTCTAATAATTGGTCTATTAACAGCTGTTATTGTAAATGTATTTGAACATTTATCAGGACTAGTTGTAGAACCTGTTAATTTTCCTTCAATTTTTTCGCTTTCTGGTTTGTTAATTGTTGTTAACTTCCATTGTTTGTTAGAGTTATCCCAATCATAAATTAATTCAATTGGTGATTTATACTTAATATAATTTGCTGGAGCTTTTGTTTCTGTAAGAATAACCTTAACTTGTGTAGCTCCCTTATTAGGTTTTATTGTAATACTTGCTTTTCCATCATTTCCAGTTGTTATACTATTCGTTCCATCTTTTACAGTTCCATTTACCACTGAAACCGAAAATGTAACTCCTGGCACTACTTTATTGCTTGTATCAACCTTATCAATATTTATCTCAATTTCTGGCTTACCTGCCCAAAATTCAAATTTTTTACTTTCATGAACACTGTTGTACATTGGTGTTAAGTAAATTAAATTTTGGTAGTTATCTTGGTAATATACTGTTGGTATAACTTGTATTGCTGTTCCTTGACATTTTTCATCTCTGTGGCCTTCACTATTTGGATCAACAGACCACTCATTCATTGGTGGAACATCATATGCACTGCTACCAACGCAGAACCCCACTGATCTGAATATAAACTCTCCTCCACATTCTGTGCAATAGCCTCTTCTTGATATTGCCCTCTCTGGGGTGAATTTTGCATAATTACTTGGAGCAACTCTGTATCCATTATAAAATACTTCTATCTCATTTTTTTCTCCATGTTTTATTCCATCATTTTCAGTAAGATAAAATTCTTTTCCACTTTCTGGAATATTTGTTAAAGTTTTTCCATTTATTTTAATTACTAAGGCATCATCAGGTATTGGAGCTCCTCCAGATGTTACTGCAAATACTTTATTATTATGTGATGGGTATGTTATTTTAAATGGTCCATATTTTCCATCATCACTTTCAATTACTGGGCTCTGTGGTCCTGTTATACTAATATTTCCACTTGCTTTTATGCTAGCTGCAAGTGTTGCTCTAGCAAGTAAGTCATTTAGTTCTGCTGTTCCCTGTAATGGTGGTGTTTTTGTATGTCCCTCACCTATCATTACCCAAACTGCATTTGCAATTAAATCATTATTTACACTTCTTGGGTTGCTTGAACTATGTGGAGTCTGTTGTGCAATTATATAAGAAAGTTCTGAATTTGCTGTCCCTGCTGCATAACAAAAATATGTAGCGTTTGGAACATAGTCTTTACCATGGTTTAAGCAGTATAAACAATCGTTTCCTAAGAAATCACTTGCACTTCCAAAATTTTGCTTATCCCCTGGAGAGTAAAATGCAATTGATTTGTTGCCAGTTACAATTAATACACTCATTATAATTGCTAGAAATATAATACTACAAATTGAAGTCCATATTTTATGATTCTTTTTTGACATCTTATTTTCTCCTTTCCTTAATAGTGTAATTAAAACTGTTTTTTTTAAGTATTGTTCTTATTCCCCATGTCCCTGAAGCTATTATTGCTACAACTAAAAACATTAGCCATATATAGTTTTCTCTGGCTCCTGTTGTTAAAGAAATAATCATTGTTGATTCAGCTTCATTGTTTTTCAAGTTACTATCTTGTATCAAATATTCATTATATGTTTCTTCTAAAGTTGCTTTACTTGTTAATGCAACTACTTTATCATCATTCATTTCTTTTGTAAGTATTACTTTTAATGTAGTTGTTTCGCCTGGTTGTATTTTTTTATCAGATAATGCTTCTGTGTATATAAGTCCATCTTTTTCATACCAATCCTTGTTTAATTCTGAAGCAAATTTCATATTATCTGGTATTTGGTCTGATATTAATTTTGCATATCCTGCAACTTCTCCATTGTTTGTAATTGCAATTTCATATTCTACTAATACTAAAGAGCCTTTAATATTCTTTCCATCAATTTCAACTTTTGCTGTATTTACCGCATTGAAATCATACTTTTCAGTTTTTACATTATCATTTACAGTCACTTTTGTTATGCCTTTATTTATGCTCATATCAAAATTCTTATTAATTACAAATCCTGCATTTGCATTTTCAGTTTGTCCATCTTTTAATGTAATTGCTTTTGTTTTTGCAACTGTTTCATTGTTTTGCGTTGTATTAATAGCATCTGAATCTAAGTCGTTTTCAACTTCTTCGCTTTTATATTCTGTTACTGATAATGCTTTTGTATTATAGTTGAACTCTACTGAATACTTTCCATCAGGAACATTGGTAAATTCATATTCCCCTTTATTGTTTGTTATCTGTGTTTCAACTCTTTCTCCTGTTTCTATATTTACTAATGCTGCTTGTACGCCTTTTATTAAAGTTTCTGTATTATCTCTTCTTCCATTTGCATTTTTGTCTATCCAAGCTACGCCTTTAATCATATTATTTGTGCTCATAGTTTTTACAGTACTTTCATTTTCTGTCGCTGGTGTTTCTATTACAACCTCAGTTTTAGCATTTATGGTATTAATAATTTTTTCAGTATCGACTTCATAAATGTTTACTCCTGTTATTTTTGCATAAGTTACTTGTGTGCCTTGTTTTTTCAAGTCTTTTGCGACACCTGTAATATGTATTTTAACAGTTTCATTAGGATCTATCAAAATTCCTGATAGGCTTCCTTCTAGGCTTCCAGATGTAAGCCTACATTCTTTGGCTGTATTTATATTTATAGCATGAATTTCTTGTATATCTAAACCTGTAATACCTTGCAAGCTAAAGTCAACTGTAGCATGTGATTTTCCTTCATTTACTAATGTAACTAAATATTCAATCTCATCTCCGGCTTCAAGTGTTTGCCCTGGTTTATTTGTAGCAATTGATGTTTTTATTGTTGAAGGAATAACAAATTTTAATTTTGTTGAAATGCTTATTGTGTTGTTTCCATAAATAACATCTGCTTTAATTGTTTCACTGCTATTTACAAATTGTTTAATTTGCCCATTTACTGTTGCTGTAAATGTTTCTTCTTTTGGTATGTTTATATTTTTAATTATTATACTATTATCGCTTTCATCTACAAAACCATCTGTTGCTTCTGTGTTGATTGCTGTTTGTAAAAGTGTTTTTTCCATTCCCTCTGGTAGATTAAATTTTAAGGAAATATTATTTAAGTCTTTGTTGGTTTTATTTGTAATTGCAACTGTATAATTTATATAATCTCCTACTTCTAATTCTTTTTTATTTTCTATATAAACTTGAGCCTTTATGTTTTCATCTTCATATACTTCTAAATGTTCTGCTTCTTGTTTAATTGTTGTATTAGTTGTTGCAACTTTATTTTGATTGTTATATACATCAATTATTATTTTATGTTCTATATCTTCTTCAATATTTAAAGGTAAGGCATTATTGAATGTGAAATTAATTTCCTGTCCTTGTGCAAAGTTATTTAAAACAATCAAGAACATTTTTGCATTATTTATATACTCGTTGCTCCAACCGTTCTCTAAATCTAATATATCTGTTGTTGCATTTTCATTGTTTGAATAGTAAATTGATGCACTTTCTATGTTCTGTATTTGTCCTAAATTCGTTGCTTTTCCTAAAATGAAAAGCTGCTCTATCATTTCTCCTGTATTATTGATTATTTTTTCATTAACACTAGCTATTTGATAGGTATTATGTTCAATCTTTATTTCTCCTGCTTTTGTTTTTGTTGATGTTATTTTATTTTCCCCAACCATTGTTTCAGTTTTTACCATTACTTCTTTGTTTGATATAATGTCCATTGGTAAAACCTGTGAACCATTATTTGTGTTGCTAACTCCATCATATGTTTTTACATTTTCATTTATATAATGTAATACAACATTGCTTGATATTGTTGGAATCATATTTTCTGTCGTAAGTGTTGTTTCTATTACAATTTGAATGTCCTCATCTACAGATTTTGTGTGTTCTGTTTGTTCCCCTTCTAATTTAACTAAAATACCAGGAACTCCATTTGATGAAGTAACTTTGTCTGCTGATTGTATTGCAAATACCTCGTTGTTTAGAATTGTTACTTTATCTATGTTTATATTTGTTATTTCTTTAGGTAATTCAATTATAAATTGTGGGTTTTTAAATAAGTCATATTTTTTTCTGTTTGTGTGCATTGTTATTGTGAAGTTTATTTTATTGCTAACACTTGATGAGATTTGTGTTTTGTCAATTCCTAGTTCTGCTTTTGTTTGTGTATATTGTATTTTGCTAGATGCTTTATAATCTGTAGATACTGTTTCTCTTTCATCTCCTATTGTCATTTCTTTTTCAATTTCAATTAAATCAATTGTATCTACATCAGCTATTTTTTCTATTATTTTTGTGTTTTCAATTACAAATGTACTTAATATATTTGTTGGTTCTATCATAGCTTCAATTTCAATCTTTGTTGTTTTTTCTGGATATACAATTGTTATATATCCTTCTTCATCAGTTTCAGTTTGAGTGTTTATTGTAATTTCATTGTTTTCTGCAATGATTATTCCTTTTGTTTCTTCATTCTTTGTTTCAATTTTATTTTCCTCGTTTTGAGCAGGTTCTACATTTTCAATTGTTTGTTCTTCAATTGCATCTTCTTTAACTATTGTTATTTGATTAGTTGTTTGTTCTGGAAATTTTGCATCTGGAACTTTTACTTCATTTTCAATTTTTGTATTATTAGTGTCATCTGGCATCTCTATGTAATATTTAATAACAAAGCTTCCTGTTTCTCCTATTGCTCTCATTAGATCTTCTTTGTTAATCTTAGTTGTTTTATAAAATGTTTTAGCTAAAGATTCTTCCTGTTCTTCACTTTTTTCAGATTTGATTGTTGTTGCTGTATCAGAAATCTTAATGCTACTAAATGGTTTGTCCTCATTAATTCTCAATTCCAAGTTTTCCTTGTATTCAGTTTCTTCTTCTTCCATTTTGTTTTTGCAAATGTCTGAAAGTTGAATCTCAAGGTTAGGTTGTTTTTGATCAATTGAAACATCAGTTTTTGTTTCATCAATTGCATAAGAAATTAAGCCTAATACTGCCATGTTTGCATTTGCATATAAAAGGCTAATAATTAACATGATTATTAATATTCTTTTAATACTTTGTTTTAACATAAAAACCTCCTAAAAACTTACTATAATAATAATAATTTTTATCATATTTTGTCAATACTCTGTTTTTTTTGTAATTTTCAGCCTGTTTTACGGATTATTAATATGCAGGCTTTTTTTACATTTGTATGACATTTCTTCTCATGTATATTATACACGCTTATGTAAACTTTTTCAAGGGTTTAAGCCTATTTTCTGGCTTTTTTTCACTATTTTTATGTTGACTTTACCTCAAGTATTTTTTCTGATATAATGCTTATATAATTTTTATTTAGGGAGGGTTAGCTTTGAGCATTTCAGTTTCAAATTTCGGTATTACCGATGATGGAAAAAGTGTTTTACTATTCACTTTAAAAAATAAAAATGGTATGACAGCCAAACTTACTAATTGGGGGGCAACTTTAGTTTCATTATTAGTTCCTGATAAAAAAGGTAAAGAATTAGATGTAGTTTTAGGCTTTGATAAACTTAAAGACTATTTTGTTAATCATTGCTATTTTGGTGCTACAATAGGTAGAAATGGCAATAGAATTGGCGGAGCAGAATTTACAATTAATGGGGAAAAATATCAACTTGATAAAAATGAACGCAATAAAAATAATTTACATAGTGGATTTAATGGATACCAAAAAAGATTATGGGAAGCTACAGAAAACGAGGATAAAAATGCTGTTACATTTAAAATTTTAAGTCCTGATTTAGACCAAGGATTTCCTGGTAATTTCAATGTTTCCGTAACTTACACTCTTTCTGGTGACAATGGTTTGGAAATAGAATACAATGGTATATCTGATAAAGATACAATAGCAAACATGACAAATCACTCTTATTTTAATTTGAATGGTCATAACAGTGGTTCAATAACTAATCATTTTGTTCAAATTAATAGTAATAACTTTGCTGTTGTAGATAATGAATCTATCCCTACTGGTGAGCTCCATACGGTTAAAAATACACCTTTAGATTTTACAAATTTTAGGAAAATTTCTGATGATATTGATAGTGATTTTGAACAATTAAAATTAACTAAAGGTTATGACCATAGTTTTCTTGTTAATAAAACTACTTCTGGAATTGAAAAGGTAGCTGCGGTAAAATCTGATGTTTCTGGAATCGAAATGGATGTTTACTCTGATTGCTTGGCAGTGCAATTTTATGCAGGTAATTATATTGATGAAGTTCCACAAACTGGAAAAGGTGGAGTTGTTTATGGAAATAGAAGTGGGCTTTGCTTAGAAACCGGTTTTTTACCAAATTCTATTAATGAACCAAATTTTTCTTCACCTGTTTTAAGAGCAAATGAAAGATATAATTCAAAAACCATTTACAAATTTCACTCATAAAAACTAAGAGGAGCATTAAGCTCCTCTTAGTTTATACTCTTTCTCTTGCTTTTACAATTACTCTATTTTCATCACTTGCATTTGTACATGTGATTAATGTTATTTCTCTTCTGCCTTCTGTCAATTGGCTGGTACAGCTGGTGTCTGTATCTTTTACTATGTATTTATCATATACTTCATAAACTACAGTTTCTCCAAATGTATCTGTAATCTCTATTGCATCTCCGTTATTTAATTTTGGTACTTTGCTAAAAAATTGTGAGTTTCTATAATTATGTCCAACTATGCAAAAGTTTCCGATTTCATTAGGATTTGCTCCATGAAATTTTACTGGTGCAATTTTTAATAATGTATCATAATTTTCTACATCACTTGCCAAAATTGGATATTGGCATTTTATTGATGGGATATTTATTTGCCCTATTGTATAATACACAGTTCCATCTTTTGCCGTAACTTTCTGCTCTTCTGAAACTTTTATTTCTCTTTCTATTGTTACCCTTTCTATTTTATCCATATCAACTTTTTCATTACTGCCTATTTTTTCGTTGAGTACAAGAACTATTGCTGGTTCTTCTATTGTAATTGCTTCTGGTTGAGTTTGCATTGCTCCTAAAATTTCTTTAGAAACTGATTCGCTTTTATTTCTATCATATGCTGAACAAATTCCATATGTTGATAATCCAATTAATGCTAAAACAGATAAAAAGAATTCTATTTTAAACATTTTCTTTTTTTTCTTCATTCCAGGAGTAACATATAATTTCTTCGATACTAGTATTTGATTCATTTTTACCTGCCTTTCTTATTTTTTATAGGTACAAAATTCCTACATATATTATTTTAGCATATTTTACTTAGTTTTTCAAGAACTTTTTTTATACTTTCTTGTGGTGTTGATGCTCCTGCCATTATTCCTATGGTAGAATATCTATTTTCCATATCTCCTGGAATTTCATTTTCTGTTTCTACAAATAGTGTTTGGCAGTATTTTTTTGATATTTCATATAATTTATTGGAGTTTGAACTATGCTTTCCACCTATTATTATCATTAAGTCAACTTGTTTGGCTATTTTTTCTGTTTCAAGTTGTCTTTGTTTTGTTGCATCGCATATTGTATTTTTTACTTCTATTTCATAGTCTAATAATTGTTCTTTTATTTTTTGAGATATAATATTGAATTTTTCTAGGCTATAAGTTGTTTGTGCGAGTATTATGGCTTTTTTTATTTTTGTTTCTTTTAAATTCACTAACGCCTTTGGAATATCTTTTTCTTCTTCAATAACTGTATAAAAATCTCCGCAAAAGCTAACTGTTCCTTCCATTTCTGGATGGTTTGATTGGCCTACTATAAATATATAATATCCTTGTTTAGCATAATTTTCTGCAATGTTATGTATATGTAAAACTTTTGGACAAGTTAAGTCTAAGAGTTTTAAGTTTCTTTTTTTAGCTTCTTCGTAAATATTCTTTGTTACTCCATGTGAGCGTATTATGGTTGTTCCTTTTGCTTGGTTAATGTTGTCTATGAACTTTACTCCTTTCTTTTCTAACGCTTGTGTTACTTGTGTGTTATGTACAAGTTCTCCTAAACAGCTTATTTCCGTATGTTCATAAATTGCTGTTTCTGTTTTTGTTACTGCATTTTTTACTCCAAAACAAAATCCTGCAGTTTCTCCAACTATAATATTCATTGTATTCTCCTTATAATTTCATTATTTCTTCTTTTAACACTCTTACTATATCTTCCTGTTTTACTTTTCTTACTATTTCGCCTTTTTTAAATAATAAACCTTCTTTTACTCCTCCTGCTATTCCTATGTCTGCATGTTTTGCCTCTTCTGGTCCATTTACTCCACACCCCATTACGGCTACAGTAATATCTTTGTCTATTGTTTGTAAAAATTCTTCTATTTCATTTGCAATTGGAATTAGGTCATATTGAATTCTTCCACATGTTGGACAAGCTATTAAGGTTGGAGACTTGTGTAGTCTACAACATTTAAGTATTTCTTTTGCTACTTTTATTTCTTTTACTGGATCTGCCGATAATGAAACTCGCATTGTATCTCCTATTCCTTCTCTTAAAATTGTGCCAAGGCCAATGCTTGATGCAACTGTGCCACTAAATTCTGTACCAGCGTGTGTAACACCTAGGTGTAATGGATAATTAATTGTATTTGCAGCTTCTTCATAGCTTTCTATACATAAATTTAAGTCTGATGCTTTTAGTGATAGTGCTATATCAAAAAAGTTTAGGTCTTCTAAAATTCTTATATGCCTCAAACCGCTTTCTACCATTCCTTTTGCTGTTGGTTTTCCTCCATATTTTGCTAAAATATCTTTTGGCATAGAGCCACTATTTACTCCGATTCTTATTGGAATCTCTCTCTCTTTGCATGCTTCTACAACTTGTTTTACTCTATCTATATCCCCAATATTTCCTGGGTTTATTCTAATTTTATCAACACCTGATTTTGCTGCCTCTAGGGCTATTCTGTAATCGAAGTGAATGTCTGAAACAATTGGAATATGTATATTTTTCTTTATTTCCTTTATTGCCTTTGCATCTTCTATATCTAAACATGCTACTCTAATGATTTCGCAACCTGCTTCTTCTAATTTCGTTATTTGTTCTACTGTTGATTTTATGTCTTTTGTTTTTGTATTAGTCATTGATTGTATTACAACTTTGTTTTGTCCTCCAATTTGAACTCCACCTACATTTATTTTTCTTGTTTTGTTTCTTTTTACCATTTTTATCACCATACCAATTTTATCATTAAATTTTACTAAAAGCAATTGTTTACAGTTAAATTACGTGATATAATGTATTAGTATGTAACTTTCAAGGAGGATTATATGGGTAATGATGTTGTAGATATGGAACACATATCTGATGATACAAAAAGTAAATTAAGAGATTTTGATGAACAAGAAGCATATTTTATGCTATGCGAAATTTTTGCTAATGCTCAGGCTACAAAGGATTATGCAAGATTTCAAAGTGACCTAGAAAATTGGAAGAAACGCTTTCCTATTGATTTATTTAGTGAAGATTTAAAGAAAAAAATAAAATATATGTTAAGCAAAGAATTTTTAGAAACTATTTTAAAAGATTTTATTGCTTTTGATGAATTATCAAAAAAAGATCCTTCTGTTGGTTTAGAAAAACTTCGTAAAATATTAGATAGAGCAGAAAAAAATAAAGATAAAAAACAGTTAGATAAAGATTTAGATAATCTTTACAAGGAATATCCTCTTAAGTTTTTAAAAGACAAATATCCTCATTTAGTTCCTATGTTAATTAGCAAAACACATATTGATAAAATTCTTGAGAAATTTGATTCTGCCGATGCTTATAAAGAATTAACAAAAATTACGGAACATCCTGAAAGTTTTGAAAATGCTAATGAATATAAAACAGCAATAGAGGAATATGAAAAATTATATCCTACATGTGACTTTAATAATGACTACAAATCCTTAGTAGAAAAACTTGTTGCAGAAAATTTAGAAGACAAGAAATTGCTTGAATTGTTTCCAATATCGGAATTAGATTTAAAAGATGGAGAAGTTATTTCTCTGGATGAAAAAAATAATATAAACTTATTTGAAAAGAATGCTATTAATGAGTTTTTCAATATTGCCAATAAGGATATTAACAATATTGATGGATTATATGCTTGGACAAGTAAATATTCAAGGTATATTAATACATTTACAGATAGTTCGAAAAATGCAATTGTTAATACTTTGTCTAAAAGATATTACAAGGAATTGCCTACTACATCTAACTTCCGTGTTCATTCTTTAAATGATGTTGAAGAAAATATGTCTATTGAAGAGTCAATGAAAAATATTGAGAATATGAAAAAGGATACTGTTTTGCAGGTTTTAGGTATTTTATCAGATGGTAATACTCTTACAGATAATGATTTTGATCAAATAGAGGTTAATAATAAACAATCAAAAGAAATACAAGTTGCTTCTGTTGATTTTGAATTATTTAATTTTATGGAAAGCAAATTAGAAGATGAACTTACTTTTGACAAAGAGACAGAATTTTATTTGAATCCAGTTTCAACTTCTTCAAGTGGTGGTTCTTCAATTACTATTGAACAAAGTTTGGAAACACCAAAACTTGAAACAGAACCTGAAACTGAGCCTGAACACAAGCAAGAATACGGATTAGAACGAGAAATTAAGCCATTAGTGAAAATAGATGCTGAACCGAAAATTGAACTTGAGCCTGAGCTTGAGCTTGAACCTGAAATTAAATCTGACATTGAGTCTGAGCCTGTACCTGAAGCTGAATTTGATTCTGAAGTTCAAGCTATAGTGGAAGAGCCAAAGCTAAAAAAAGAAAAAGGCTTCGGGAAATTCTGGGAATTTCTAAACCGTGATATAACTCCAAAAAGGCCTCATTTTGAGGAACATAAAAAAGATTTTGATAGAGATGATGAAAGATAAAATCACTCCCAAACGGGAGTGATTTTAAACATCTAGTTTGACTTCTGTATTGTCAATTAAATTTCCATATTTCTCCAATACTGGTTTAACTTCTTCTTCAATAAAATCTGTTACTTGATTTTTTGCCCTTCCACATAAATGCTCTGGATTTAATACTTTTGTAATCTCTTCTTCTGTTAATCCAAAACTTTCATCTTTTGCAATTCTTGATACTAAGTCATTTGGCCTTCCAAATTCTTTTACTTGTTTTGCAGCCGACATTGAGTGAACTCTTATTTTTTCATGTAATTCTTGTCTGTCTCCACCTTTTAAAACTGCATTCATAAGTATTTCTTCTGTTCCCATAAATGGTAGTTCTTCCATTATATTTGATCTTATTCTATTTTCATATACTACAATTCCTTGTGAAATATTTGCATAAATTCTTAGTATTCCATCTACAGCTAGAAAACTTTCTGGTACGCAAATTCTTTTATTAGCTGAATCATCTAGTGTTCTTTCTAGCCATTGGGTTGATGATGTCATCTTTGTATCATTGCATAATGCAATTACATGCCTTGAAAGTGAGTTTATTCTTTCACTTCTCATAGGATTTCTTTTATATGCCATTGCAGATGAGCCTATTTGTTTGCTTTCAAATGGTTCTTCTAATTCTTTTTCATGTTGAAGTAATCTTAAGTCATTTGCAAACTTAGCTGAACTCTCTGCTATTGCTGCTAAACAGTTTAATACTCTTGAATCAACTTTTCTTGTATATGTTTGGCCAGATACTGCAAATGTTCTTTCAAATCCCATTTTTTGAGCAATCTTACCATCTATTTGCTTAACTTTCTCTTCATCTTTGAATAATTTCATAAAGCTCTCACTAGTACCTGTTGTTCCTTTACACCCTAGTAATTTTAGGTTTTGTTCAACAAATTCCAATTCTGTTAAGTCTTCTAATAAGTCTTGTATCCATAATGTTGCTCTTTTTCCAACTGTTGTTAATTGTGCTGGTTGAAAATGAGTATAGCCTAGGCATGGTACTCCTTTATATTTTTCTGCAAATTGTTTAAGATTATTTACTACCACTATTAGCCTGTGTTTGATTAATTTTAAAGCTTCTCTCATAAGAATTATATCTGTATTATCTGTTACATAACAAGATGTTGCACCTAGGTGAATTATTGGTTTTGCTTTTGGGCATTTTGTACCAAATTCATAAACATGTGCCATTACATCATGCCTACATTCTTTTTCTCTTTTGGCTACAACTTCATAGTCTATATTATTAATATTTGCTTTCATTTCATTTATTTGTTCATCTGTTATTTCTAAACCTAGTTCTTTTTCTGTTTCTGCTAGTGCTACCCATAGTTTTCTCCAACATGAGTATTTTGAGTTGTTTGACCAGATGTAGTTCATTTCTTCACTTGCATATCTTCCGCTTAATGGTGTTACATAAATATTATTTTCCATTGATATCAATCCTTTCATTTTATTATAACTAATACTGTTTCTAATTTTGTAAAATCTACTGCTGGTTCTATAATTGCATATTTTTCTGTTGGATTTTTAGTTTGAACTATCTGAGTAAGTTTACCTATTTTTAGCCCTTTAGGGTATATTCCTCCAAGCCCTGATGTTTCTACATCATCTTGTAAAACTAAATCTGCATCTGTGCTTATATAGGTTGCTTTTAATTCATTACTTTTTCCAAGTTCGCCTTTTACTATTAGATTATCTCTTGAAATATTCATAACAGCACTAATACTACTTGATGAATCTATAATTGGCTGTACTTTTGCCGTAGTTTCTGTTACTGAAATTGTATGCCCAACTACACCATTTTCAGATACTACAGGCATATTTGCTGTTACTCCATCTTTTGTACCAACATTAATTACTATTGTACTGTTTAAATTACTTAGGTCCCTATTTATTATATATGCTGGTATTCCTTCATATTTAGTATATTTATCTGTTAAATTTGCATATTCCCTTAATGTCTTGTTTTCTGCTTTTATTATTCCAAGTTCACTTGCTGTTTTGTTTAGTTCTTCTAACTGTTTTTTTAATTCTGAATTTTCTTTTTTTAATTCATCTATGTTTTCAAAAAATGAATTGTTTTTTGAAATTTTATTTTTTAGATAGGTTAGTCCATTTTGAACAGGCATTACTAATTTCTGTGTTATTCCTTCTATAAAGGAAAATTTTGAAATATCAAGATTTGTAATTATAACTAATACTGTTAATATTATTATTGTTATAATTATACCTATTGTTCCTGTATGTTTGTTTTTTTGCATATGAGCCTCCCCTGATTTGTCCTTCTAGGGACTTTTTGCCTTATTTTCTTTTTCTTGAGTTTATTAGAACATTTTTTAACTTTTCTATATCTGTAAGTGTTTTTCCTGTTCCTTTTACTACACAATCTAATGGTTCATCTGCTACATATACTGGCATTTCTATTCTTTGGCTGATAGCTTTATCTAAGTTCTTTATTAGTGATCCTCCTCCTGCTAGTACTACGCCTTTTTCAACAATGTCTGCTGCAAGCTCTGGTGGTGTTTTTTCTAGTGTTATTTTTATTACATCAATAATTTCTGCAATTGAATTTGCCATCGCTTGTTCAATTTGTGATGATGTAACTATTTCACTTCTTGGATAACCTGTTTGGAGGTCTCTTCCCTTTATTTCCATACTAAGTTCTGTCATAAGTGGCATTGCTGAGCCTATTTGTATTTTTATTTCTTCTGCTGTTGTAAGCCCTATTAGTATTCCTAATTCTTTTTTTACATAGTTTACTATGTCCTCATCTAATTCATCTCCAGCTGTTCGAAGTGAGTTGCTTACTACTATTCCTCCTAGCGAAATTACCGCAACTTCTGTTGTTCCTCCACCTATATCAACTATTATGTTTCCTGTCGGCTCGGCAACATCTAAGCCTGCTCCAATTGCTGCTGCCATTGGTTCTTCTATAAGCAATACTTCCTTGGCCCCAGCTCTAATAACTGATTCTTCTACAGCTCTTTCTTCAACTTCTGTAATCCCTGATGGAACTCCTACAACTACTCGTGGTCTTCCTGCATTATATCTCTGGCAAACTTTTGAAACTAGTTGTTTTAGCATTAATTGGGTCGCAGTAAAATCTGCGATTACTCCATCTTTTAAAGGTCTAATTGCATCTATTTCTTGCGGAGTTCTTCCTAGCATTTCCTTAGCTTCATGCCCTGTTGCAATAATTTCTCCAGTTTTTTTATCTATTGCAACAACTGATGGTTCTTTTAGTACTATGCCTTTTCCTCGTAGTGTTACGAGTGTGTTTGCAGTTCCTAAATCAATTCCTATATCTTTTCCTTTAAAGCTTAATAAATTCATTTCTATTTCCTTTCTATTACTAAAGCATAAAATTAATTTTCAAGCAATAAGCTGCTATAATTGCCATCTCCTATTACGATATGATCAAGCAGTTTTATTCCCATTAGTTCTGCTGCTTCAAAGATTCTATCTGTAACCTTGTAGTCTCCTTTGCTGGGAGTTGAATCACCACTGGGGTGGTTATGAACTAAAATTATTTTGGGTGCTTGCATTTTTATTGCCTCTGCTAAAACATCTTTTGGCTCTATACAAGCAAAATTTGCTCCCCCAAGTGCTATATTAATTGTTCTTAAGACTATATTTTTGCTGTTTAAAATTAATACTTTAACAATTTCCCTTTTTTCATATCTTAATTCCGGTATCAATATTTCCGCCACATCTTTTGGTGTTTTTATTGCTTTTTTCTCATTGTTTATTGGTCTTGATATTCTTTTGGTGAGTTCACAAACTGCTTTTAACTGAATTGCTTTTACTTTTCCTATCCCCTTTATTTTCATAAATTCTTCTAAGGAAATATCTTGTATAAATCTTAAGTTATCTTGCTTTGTGTCTTCTCTTAATTTTAATACTTCTTGTGCTATTGACACAGATGATTTTTCTTTTGTTCCTGTCTTTATTATTATTGCCAATAATTCTGCATTTGATAAACTTTCTTCCCCATATTTTTCCAGTTTTTCATAAGGTCTTTCAGATATGGGTAGCTCTTTAATTTTCATTGTATTTCTTCCTTTCTTAAAGCTACCCCCATATTTTATCTACACTTTTCTATATACAAATATTGCTATAGCCATTCCTATTATGCTAGCAACATTCATTTTAAACCATAATCCAAATGTTATGGTTATAACTTGTAGGTCTAACTCTATTGGTGATGTTAGCCCAAAACTCTCTCCATATGATAGCCACCATAAAAAATCCACTTTAGAAGCAAACTCTCCCAATAGTCCTCCTAAAACTAGTCCTGCTAATAAAAAGATTAGTAGTATCCATATATTTTTTTCTCTTGTAGCCATATATCTTCCTCCTCCTATTGTTTTACTCCATTATTATATATGTATTTGATATTTTTTTCAAGATATATGTTTATTTTTTCTTAAAATTATGCTATAATTGGCCCATGCACAATTTAAAGTAATTTTAATAATATATTTATAAATACAATTTAACATTTTTTCCATATTTTTATCATTTATTTTTATATGTATAAGTGTTATAATTATATTATCAAAATTATTTGGAGGTAACTATTTAATGCGTATTGAAAAGTTGAACGAGAACAAAATTAGAATTTTTTTAAACCTAGATGATTTAAAAGAGAAAAATATAGACTTGCATGACTTTATGTCAAATTCTCAGGAGTCACAAAATTTATTTTTAGATATGCTAACATTAGCAGATGAAGAAGTTGGTTTTAATACACATAACTATAAATTAATTATTGAAGCATTTGCTTCATCAGATGGTAATTTTGTTTTAACTATTACCCGTGTAAAGCCTGAAGGTACCACTATGTCAAAGGTTCACAGCCCTAAGGTAAAACGAAAAATAACTACTCCAAGCAAAACTCTTTCAATTTACAAATTCAATACTTTTGATGAATTTTGTGAGTTTTGTAAATACATATCTTCTAGTAGTTTAAGTAATTTCATATCAACACTAAAAAAATCTTCATTGTATTTATATAATGATAACTATTATTTGATTTTAAATGACTTAAAGCTAAATACTTCTGAACTAAAAAAACTTGCCTTTATAATGTCTGAATTTGGAAATTCTGTAAGAAATGAATTCTTATTTGAAAGAAAGCTAAAAGAGTATGGCAAAGTTATTATGCCCAAAAATGCTATTTTAACTTGTTTAAAATACTTTAATTAATACATAAAATCTAAAAGCAACCAATTTTTTTGGTTGCTTTATTTAAATTATTCTAATATAAATAATACTGTGGATTTACTCTTGTTCCATTCACTCTTATTTCTAAGTGTAAATGTGGTCCTGTTGAATTTCCTGTTGAACCAACTGTAGCAATTGCTTGACCTTGCTCTACATATTGACCTGCACTAACATATAGTTTACTGCAATGTCCATATAATGTTTGAACTCCATTTCCGTGAGATATTAACACGAAATTTCCGTATCCTGTATTTGACCATCCTGATGATGTAACAGTTCCTGATGCTGCTGCAACTATTGTAGTACCACTTTGTGCAGCTATATCTAATCCTTTATGGGTTCCACTTGATCTCCTACCAAATCTTGAGCTTATCATTTGGTATGAAGAAACTGGTTTTATTAAGCTTATTCCAAGTTCAAGTTTTTCATTTGTTATTCCGCCACCACCAGCTGATGCAACTGTATAAACAACTTTTTTCTTTTCATATAAACCTGTTACAATTGTTTCTTGGTCAGAATATTCTTTTTCTTCTGTTGAATATATTTGTGTATATGCTATATCTTTAATGTTATTGCTATCTTTCTTTTTAAGTTGTTCAATTATTTCTTCTGCTTCTTCTTTGGTTGAAACATAATATTTTTCTTCTTCTTTTAAAGTTACTGCGTAACATTCAAAATATGTTGTTCCTTGTTTTTTTACTTTATCAAATATTTCATCATCATTTTCAACATTTTCTCTTTTTACAAAACATAATGAATATTCTGGTAAAGTTTCAATATCAACAAATGCTACATTGTCATTTTCTTGTCCTTGCATATATTCATTAATATTTTTTTGTAATGAATTTTTATCCTTTGTGTATCCAATGAACTCTCCATTTAGAGTTACTGCATATGTTGGTTTATAAAAAATTGATATTATTCCTATAATTAATATTGCAGATATTGCTATGATTATTACTAATTTTAGTGAGCTTCTAATATGTGCAAATATGTTTTTAATATTTTTTAAAATTTTAAACACCTCTTTATATTTTTACAATCCTATTAATTTTACCTTTATTTGATATTTTTGGCAAATTTTATATTTATGGCTTAATATGTATTTATTGTCGTTTTTATAGCAATTTCTCTTTTTTTCTCTTTTTTTCTCCCATTTCTTTACTATTACAAAAGGCAAGTTTTTCACTTGCCTTTGTTTGTTTTATTTAGATACCTCATTTTTAACCTTATCAATTTCATTTTGTGGTGCTTGTTCAGCTGGTGTATAGTAGCCTTTTAGTTGTGCTACTTTAAATAGTTCATATTGAAAACATTCATCATTATTTCTAATTTGTTGCATTGTTTGTCTTAACTGTACATTTTCAGCTTCTGATATAACACCTTGATAAGTAGTAAGACTAGCTTTTGTGCTTTCTAAGATATCGTTTACCATATACTTTTCTTCCATATCCAAACCTCCTAATTTAAAAAAGTAAGCAATTTTTGTTTAGTATTTAAACTATCCTGAGCTGCTTTCGTAAACATTTGCTTAATTTGTGGGTCAACGCATTGAGCTGCATAGGAATTTAATTTTTGGTATGAAGTGTCGTGTGCTCCTATCAAATGTCTTAAGTTTTGTAATTCGACTTGTGATAAATTTGCCATCTTTTCTCATCCTTTCTTTACATTTTTATATGTATATTATGGACAAGTTTGATGATTTTATTCAATATTTTATCTAATCTCTAGTCCTGCAAATTTTGCCATTAGTCTTTTATGTCCAACCTTTTCAAATGATATATCTAGTTTTAGGTCATCTCCTTCTGGTGCTATATCTGTTATTATTCCTTCCCCGAATTTTTTGTGGTAAATAGTTTGTCCCTCTTTGTATTGGCTTAGGTCAACTGCTGGGGATTTGGCTGCTGTTATATTATTTAAAAAGCTTTCTGCAGTTCTAAATCCAAATGTTGATGGAGCTTTGCTATTAGTTCCTCCTGTTATTACATATGTTGTTGTTTTGGCATTTTGTCTGCTTCCATATTTCCATTCTGGGCATTCTTTTGATTTTGCAGGTTTTTCTAATTCATTTGCTCCTTCTAGTAGTTCTACTGGTATTTCTTCTATGAATCTTGATATTTTGTTGCATGTTGTTGAGCCAAATATGGTTCTTTGTTTTGCACATGTTAGGTATAGGTATTCTTTTGCTCTTGTTATACCTACATAACATAATCTTCTTTCTTCTTCAAGTTCTCGTTGTTCTCCTATTGACCTATAGCTTGGAAACAAGCCTTCTTCCATTCCTATTAGGAATACTACTGGGAATTCTAGTCCTTTAGCACTATGTAGTGTCATAAGTGTTACTGAATCTTCTGTTTCTTCCATTCCATCTATATCGCTTGAAAGTGTTATGCTTTCTAGGAATTCTGATAGTGAATTTTCTGCATTTTCTTCTTCAAATTCCATTGCTACTGTCAAAAATTCGTTTATGTTTTCTATTCTACTTTCAGCTTGTGCTGTATTTTCTAACTCTAAGGCTTTTGTGTAGCCTGATTTATTTAAGACTTCTTTTATTATTTCTGATATTAGAAGTTCTTCCTTTTTACTTGATAATTCTTCTATTGTGTTTATAAATTCTCTTGAGTTTAAGAATACTTTATTTAATCCATATTGTTCCGCATTTTTTATTACATCATACATTGAAATTCCATTTTGTGTTGAAATTGTTTCAATTTTTTCTAAGCTAGTTTGTCCGATTCCTCTTTTTGGTTCATTGATTATTCTTTGTAAACTTAGGTTGTCTGCATGATTATGTATTAATCTTAAATATGCTATTGTATCTTTTATTTCTTTTCTTTCATAGAATTTTAGCCCACCTATCATTTTATATGGTATATTTTCTCTTCTAAATATATCTTCTATACTACGCGATTGAGCATTCATTCTATATAGTACGGTAAAATCTGAATATTTATAGTATTCTTCTCTTTTTAGTTTATTAATTTGCTCCACTATAAAGTTTGCTTCTTCATATTCATTGTCTAATCTTGAAACTGTTGGAAGGTGCCCTCCTTTTTGTTCTGTCCATAGATTTTTTTCATATTTTTTTTCATTGTGTTTAATTACTGCATTTGCAGCATCTAATATCGCTTTTGTTGATCTGTAATTTTGTTCTAGTTTTATTATTTTTGTTCCTGGAAAATCTTTTTCAAAATTCAAAATATTTGTTATATCTGCACCTCTAAAAGAGTATATTCCTTGGTCGTTATCTCCTACAACAGTAATATTTCCATATCGTCCTGATAATAATGTTATTAGTGTAAATTGTGCTTTGTTTGTGTCTTGGTATTCATCTACTAGAACATATTTGAATTTTTCTGAATAATATTCTAGGACATCTGGATTTTCTGTTAGTATTTGTATGGTTGAATTGATTATATCATCAAAATCTAAGGCATTGTTTTCTTTTAGTTTTCTTTGATACATATCATATACTTCTGCAATTTTTTCTTTTCTTAGTTCATTATTTGTTCTTAATTTATATTGCATTGGTGTTAGCATTTCATTTTTGCTGTTGCTTATTTCTGATAAAACACTTCTGTCTGTGAAGATTTTATCGTCTAAGTTTAGTGCTTTAATGCACTGTTTTACTAGTGTTTTTTGGTCAGATGTATCAAATATTATAAAGTCTGAATTAAATCCTAATCTATCTATATATTTTCTAAGGATTCTTATACAAATTGAGTGAAATGTTCCCATCCACATATCATTTGCATTTTCTCCAATTAGATTACTTATTCTTTCTTTCATTTCACTTGCTGCTTTGTTTGTGAATGTAATTGCTAAAATGTTCCAAGGTTTAACTTGTTTTTCTTCTATTAAGTATGCTATTTTATGTGTTAATACTTTTGTTTTTCCACTGCCTGCTCCTGCAATTACAAGGCAAGGGCCTTCTGTTTCAAGTACTGCTTCTTTTTGCTTGCTGTTTAAGTTTTCTAATAAATTCATCAATTTTTCCTCTTTCTTATATTATATCTAAAATATATTTTTCTGGTTCTACATTTTGCTCGGTTATTCTATATGCTTTTTTTACTTCTTCTATTGCTTGTTGGCCTTTTTGTTCATCATTTGAATGAATATATGCTAATACTTCTCCTTCTTGCACTTTATCTCCAATTTTCTTTTCTAGCCATATTCCTACACTATAGTCTATTCCATCTTCTTTTTTTACTCTTCCAGCACCAAGGTGAACTGATGCTACACCTATTGCCTCAGCATTTAATTTTTCTATATATCCTGATTTTTCACTTTTTAATGGAATTATATATTTTGCTTTTTCAAATTTTTCTGTATTTTCAATATAACTTACATCTCCACCTTGGTTTTGTACAAGTTCTATGAATTTTTGATATGCTTTTCCGTTATTTATGTTTTCCATTATTTTATTTTTGTTTTCCTCTATGTTATCTCCTTCTCCTGCTAGCCTAATTATTTGGCTTCCTATTCCAAGTATTATTTCTTTAATATCGCTTGGCATATTTCCTTTTAAACATTCTATTGTTTCTTTTATTTCAAGAATGTTTCCTACTGCTTTTCCTACTGGTTCATCCATGTTTGTAAGTACACATACAGTTTCTCTATTTGCTAGAGTTCCTATGTCTTTCATGATTTTTGATATTTCTCTTGCATCTTCTTCTGTTTTCATAAATGCACCACTACCAACTGTTACATCTAATACTATTTTTTCTGCTCCTGCTGCTATTTTTTTGCTCATAATGCTTGATGCAATAAGTGCTTTATTATCTACACATGCTATTGCATCTCTTAGTGCATATAGTTTTTTATCAGCTGGTGCTAAATTTGCGGTTTGGCCTATTACGCTTATTCCTATTTTTTTTACATTTTCTATGAATTCTTTTTTATCTACTTGTGTATTATATCCTGGGATTGATTCTAGTTTATCTACTGTTCCGCCTGTAAAGCCAAGTCCTCTTCCAGACATTTTTGCTACTGGTATTCCAAGTGATGCGATTATTGGCATTAAGACTATTGTTATTTTGTCTCCAACTCCTCCTGTTGAGTGTTTGTCTACAACAGTCTTTCCAAGTGATGATAAATCTAGTATTTCTCCTGAATGTGCCATTTCTAAGGTTAGATTTGTTGTTTCATCTTTTGTCATACCATTTAAGTATATTGCCATAACAAGTGCTGCTGCTTGATAGTCTGTAATATTCCCTGCAACATATTCCTTAATAAAATACTGTATTTCTTCCTTACTAAGCTCTTTTTTATCTCTTTTTTTTGCAATTATTTCTTGTATATTCATTTATTTTCCTCCATTTATATAAAATTTTTTATGAATGTTTTTCTATGAATTGGCGTTGCCCCATATGTTTTTAAGGCTTGAATGTGTTTTGCTGTTCCGTAGCCTTTGTGGGATGCAAATCCATATTGTGGGTATATTTCATCATATTCTTGCATTATTCTATCCCTTGTAACTTTGGCAATTATTGATGCTGCTGATATGCTATAAATTTTGGCATCTCCTTTTATTATTGATGTATAAGGAATTTTGCAAGTATCTATATGTTCTAAAGCATCAACTAGAATTCTTTCAGGTTTTACTTTTAAGTTTTCTATTGCCATATGTAAGGCTTTTTTTGTTGCATTTAGGATATTAATTTCATCAATTTCCTTTTGGTCAACAATTCCAACTGCCCAATCTATTGCTTCTTCTGTAATTTGTTCATATAGTTTTTCTCTTTTTTTCTCTGATATTTTTTTTGAATCATTAACACCTTCTATAAAAGAATCAGGTTTCATTATAGCAACTCCAACAACAACAGGTCCTGCAAGAGGGCCTCTTCCTGCCTCATCTATTCCTGCTATATATCCAACTCCATTGATATGCAAATTATTTTCAAACTCTTTTAAACAATTTAATCTTTCAATTTCCTTTTCCTTCATTTTTACTCCTACATTTCAGATAGCTTATATTTTCCCTCTATGCCAAGTGAATAAAACACTTCCTCAGTATTATAATCTACTACATAAAACTCATCTTCATTAATTTCAACATCTTTAATACCATTATTTAGCAAATCTTCTTTACTCAAAATATAAAACTCTGGTTCTTCAACTGTAGTCAAAGACTCCTTTAATCCATCTGAAATTTTAAATTCACTCTCATTATTCTCAATATCCAACTTTGTACCAACCAAAGCATTATTCTCTGTATCAACAATATGCTTATTCTGCACATTAGTAATTGTACCCTGAATAGCAAGCATAGTAGCCTTAATATCCTCACACCTCTGCTTATACAAATAATCCCTAGCATAATTAAATCCCAAAACACCAATTATACCTATAGAAATAACAATCACCAATAAAGCTACAAGCACAATTCCACGACCCGATCTCATTTCACACTTCATTCCCTTCAATAAAAAATCTTATTCTATTATATATGTATCTTCCAAATTTTTCAATACCGAACTACAAAATATCTGCAAATTTCTACACCTCCCCAACAAAAAAAGGCGCCCCCAGCGCCTTTCCCCAGCGAAAATTTCCCTCCCTAGAAAAATTTTCGCCCTATACCTGTTAAATTTAATTACCCTAAAACTACCTCCTGATGTTTTTCAACTACATCGCCTGTAATTTTAGATATTTATGCAAACGGTCAACAAAACAGTTGTTACTAAAAAATTTCGAGCCAGTACCATTATCACACATTGCCCAAGTTCAAACCTAGCCTCAATCCCAAGCCGACCAAA
>USHY01000005.1 GCA_900554635.1 uncultured Clostridium sp.
CGAACCTTGGACCCACCGGTTATGAGCCGGTTGCTCTGACCAACTGAGCTAAGGGAGCATTTCTCGAACGCAAGAATTATTATAAGATATTTTTTGACATATGTCAATACTTTTTCGAAAAAAATTTTTTTTTCTTGTAATTTTTTTACAATACTGTATTTTTGTGGTATAATTCTATACAAAATTTAAAAACATATAATAAATAAGAAAGGGTGAAAATATGAAAAGAACTAAATTAAAAGACAGAGTATTACCTACATACACAAAGGGAGAAGAAATCTTTAACATGGTTTCACATATTGTTGGTGCACCTCTTGGTATTGTGGCAATTGTTTTAGGAGTTATATTTTCAGCAATAAATAAAAACGGATATGGAATAGCATCAAGTATTGTTTATGGAATTACATTAATTTTGTTATATACCATGTCTAGTATTTATCATGGATTAAATCCAAAACTTAAAGCAAAAAAGGTATTCCAAATAATAGACCATTGTTCAATATTTTTACTAATAGCTGGTACATACACTCCATTTGCTTTGTGTACTTTAAGAGAATATAGTCCTGCCGTGGGATGGACTATATTTGGAATAGTGTGGGGAATGGCTGCTATAGGAATAACTTTAAATGCAATAGATTTGAAAAAATTTAAAGTGTTTTCTATGATATGCTACTTATGTATGGGGTGGTGCATTATTGTAAAAATAGGGGTTGTATTTAAACAACTTGGAACAACGGGTTTTGCGTTACTCCTATCAGGAGGAATAGTGTACACAGTGGGAGCAATTTTTTATGGACTAGGCAAAAAGAAAAAATGGATGCACTCAATTTTCCATTTAGCATGTGTTGTTGGCAGTT
Organism: uncultured Clostridium sp.; assembly: GCA_900554635.1. GTDB lineage: Bacteria > Bacillota > Clostridia > TANB77 > CAG-508 > UMGS1781. The sequence continues at coordinate 858 of USHY01000005.1, forward strand.
TATTACAATTAATATGTATTTTACTATATGTAGTTTAAAATCTACTTTAAGCTTTGAAACATAAAGATGGAATTCGATATATTTTTGTGCTATAATAAAGGTATATAATTTTAGAAAAGAGGTCACACAAGCGTGAATACTAGAACAAGACGGAAAAGACAATTAACCATGTTTTACTTTATATTTACCGTGATTATATACTTTGTTGTATTAGCAATTGTAATTTTTACATTTATGAAATGCAACAAAAGAATTGCAGGTATGAGTATAAGCAAACAGGATTGCATGGTAAGCAAAACTTTGCCTGATGTGCCTTCGATGGCTATTCAACATATAAAGTATGAAAATACTTTTTTATATGAAGAAGAATTGAAGGCTGAAGAGGAAAAAAGAAAACAAGAGGAGGAACAAAGAAAAAAGGATCTTATCGAAACTATTGCCAAAGTTGTGTATGCTGAAGCAAGAGGAGAGTCTTTTACAGGACAGGTTGCTGTTGCAGCAACAATTATGAACAGGCTTGAGTCTGAAGAATTTCCCAATGAACTAACAAAAGTGCTTGAGCACTATACACCACGGTATAAAGAGGTTACAACCGAAATGCTTGAACAAAATCCTAGCTGCTTAAAGGCTGCTGAAAAAGCATACAATGGAGAAGACCCATTAGCAGAATTTTTAGGTGGTCCAACCTTGTTTTTCTACAATCCTGAAAAATCAGATGAAGATGAAGTAGAAGCAAGAAAAGACATCGAAATAACTACTAGAGTTGGAAACCATGTTTTCTATTCAAAATGGTAAATAAAAACCTCTTAGAAAAGCAGAAGCAATTTCTGCTTTTTCTTTTAAAATATTTAACAATTCTATTTACAAAACCCCAAAAATATGATAAAACTACACTTGAAAAAATATGTATAAAAGGAGAGAAAGTATTTTGAAAATTAAAGATGTAAATGAATTACAAGCTTATGCAAATAAGATTAGACAAGATGTTATAAAGGCTGTGTACAATGCTAAGTCTGGACATCCTGGCGGTTCATTATCAATAGCAGAAATACTTGCAGTACTTTATTTTAACCAGATGAATATTGATGAGAAAAATCCTAGAGCAAAAGAAAGGGATCGACTAGTTCTTTCTAAAGGACATACTTCACCTGCTTTATACAGTGCATTAGCCTTAAGAGGATTTTTTGATGAAGAGGAATTAATAAATTTTAGAAAAATTGATAGCAATTTGCAAGGTCATCCAGATATGTGGAAAATTCCAGGCGTAGATGCTTCAACCGGATCATTAGGACAAGGATTATCTATTGCAAATGGAATGGCTCTTGGTTCTAAATTAAATAAAGAAGGGATAAGAGTTTATTGCATTTGTGGAGATGGAGAAATAGAGGAAGGCCAAATCTGGGAAGCAGCAATGACTTCAGCACACTATAAACTAGATAATTTATGCCTAATAATAGATAACAATAACCTTCAAATAGATGGAAAAGTTAGTAATGTTATGAACATCTATCCAATTGATGAAAAATTTAAAAGCTTTGGATTTGAAACAATTAATGTTGATGGACATAACATCCAAGAACTAATTTCTGCATTTGAACAAGCAAAAAAGATAAAAGGAAAACCAACTGTAATTATTGCAAACACCATAAAAGGCAATGGAGTATCATTTATGGAAAATGAAGCCGAATGGCATGGAAAGGCACCAAATGATGAACAATACAAACAAGCAATGTTAGAATTAGGAGGTGCTATATAATGAATGAAGAAATAAAAATAGCAACACGCCAGAGTTATGGAGAAACATTAGAAAAACTAGGAGAAAAAAATGAAAATATAGTAGTGTTTGATAGCGATTTATCAGGTGCAACTAAAACAAGTATATTTGCAAAAAGATTCCCAGAAAGATTTTTTGATATGGGAATAGCAGAACAAGACATGATGAGCACAGCAGCAGGAATTTCAACATTTGGAAAAATTCCATTTGCAAGCACATTTGCCATGTTTGCAACAGGAAGATGCTATGACCAAATAAGAAATAGTATATGCTATCCAAACTTAAATGTAAAAATATGCGCAACACACAGTGGAATAACAGTAGGCGAAGACCGGAGCAACACACCAAATGCTTGAAGATATAGGCTTAATGAGAGGACTTCCTAACATGAAAGTAATGTGTACATCAGATGATATTCAAACTCGTTGGGCAGTAGAAAAAATAGCAGAGATTGAAGGACCTGTATATTTAAGACTTTGCAGACTAGCTACACCAGTAATCTATAATGAAAATCAAAAATTTGAATTCGGAAAAGCAGTTCAAATTGGGGATGGAGAAGATGCAGCAGTATTTGCAACAGGTGTTACTGTATCAGAAGCTATAAAAGCACAAGAAAATCTTAAACAAAGGGGAATAAACATTAGAGTTATAGACATCCACACAATAAAGCCAATAGATAAAGAAATGATAATAAAATGTGCAAAAGAAACAAAAAAACTAATATCCATAGAAGACCACAGTATAATAAATGGGCTAGGCACAGCAATATCAGATGTATTAACAGAAGAATATCCAACAAAGCTAATTAAAATGGGAATAAAAGACACATTTGGAAAATCTGGAAAAGCATCAGAATTGCTAAAATACTACAACCTAACAGCAGAAGCAATAGAAAAGACAATTGAAAATCAATAAGGAGGTAGCAAATGATAAAAAAACAAGAAAAGGGAATTACACTCGTAGTATTAATAATAACAATTATACTTCTTCTAATACTATGTGGACTAACATTTGAATTTACACTAAACGGAAAAGAAATCAACGCTACAAAAAATGTAGCAAACCAAAGTGAACAACAAATGAACACACAAGAAGAAATGCTAAATGAAATAAAAAACTTAATTTAAGACTAAAAAAAACAAATATTACAATTATATGACATTTAATAAAAAAACATAAAATTTATTGCTTTTTTAATAAAAAATTATTATAATTAATATGTAAAATATCATTAAAAATGAGGGAAAAAAATGATTGAATTTAAAAATGTATCAAAAACATATAGTACAGGAACAGAAGCTGTTCACGATGCTAGCTTTAAAATAGATAAAGGCGATTTTGCTTTCCTAGTACGGACAATCAGGTTCAGGTAAATCAACACTAATAAAATTAATACTAAAAGAGGAGGAACCTACAAGTGGTACAATAATTATTAATGGAAAAGATACCACATTCTTAAAACCAAAAAGAGTACCATATTTAAGAAGAAGCATGGGTGTGGTTTTCCAAGATTTTAGGCTATTAGCAGATAAAACAGTATATGATAATGTTGCTTTTGCAATGAACATAGTAAAAGCAACTCCAAAACACATTAGAAGACAAGTTCCAATGGTATTATCACTAGTTGGTCTAAGTGGAAAAGCTAAAGCATACCCAGATGAATTATCTGGAGGAGAGCAACAAAGAGTAGCTCTTGCAAGAGCGCTTGTAAACAACCCATCAATGATAATTGCAGATGAGCCAACAGGAAACTTAGATCCTGATACCGCTTGGGACATAATGACACTTTTAAATGAAATAAACCTTAGAGGAACAACAGTGGTAATAGCAACACATGCAAAAGATATTGTTGACAAAATGAAAAAAAGAGTAATAGAAATTGAAAAAGGTATTATAGTAAGAGATGATAGAAAAGGTGGTTATAACAAGTGAGATATAGTGTAATAGGTTATTTCCTTAGTGAAGGATTTAGAAATGTTTTTAAAAATAAAAAATCAACAATTTCATGCTTGGGCGTAATGTGTGTAACAATGCTAATGTTTGGTGTGTTTTTCTCTATAGGCAAAAATATAACACATATGGTGGAAAATGTTGAAGATTCACAAGCAATAAGAGTATTCTTCAAAAATGATGCGACAGAAGAAGAAATTTCAGAAATGAAAGAAAAAATAATGGCTATAAATGGAGTGGCAACAGCTGAACGAAGAACAAAAGAAGATGCTTTCAATGAAGCTAAAAAGTATCTTGATGGACATACATCTCTTATGGATGGAATGGAACCAGACTTTTTCTCAGATTCATACATAGTAACACTATCTGATTTGGACTTAAATGAAAGTGTACAAGCTGAAATGCAAAAATTGCCACATTTCAAAAGAATCGCAAGTAGTAACCAAACAATAAGTGCATTGTCAACAATTGGAAAATGGATAAGAATTGTTACAGGAACAATTCTCGTTATTCTTATCTTAATTTCAATATTTATAATAGCAAATACAATAAAACTAACAGTACATGCAAGAAGAAAAGAAATTTCAATAATGAAATATGTAGGTGCAACAAATAGCTTTATTAGAACACCATTTATGATTGAAGGTATAATAATAGGACTAACATCAAGTGCTATTTCACTTGGACTAGTTGGGGCAATATATAATTGGTGTGCAATAAAAATGGCACAGTCTGAAACAATCCAACTAATTGGAATTAATATGCTACAATTTTCTGATTTATTTTCAAGCATATTAATAGTATTTATAATCTTAGGAGTAGGCATAGGAATTTTGGGAAGTAGAATTTCAATGAAAAAATACTTAGATGTTTAGAAGAAAGGAGTAATAGTGAAAAGGAAGATTTGCATTACAGTAATTACAGTATTACTTATTTTTGCTGGAGGCTGCAAAGCTGCCCAGGCTATTACTTCAATTGAACTTGAACAAAAAAGGGCAGAACTAAAAGAAAAAATAAGCCAAGCAGGAAAAAACATAGAAAACATAAATGTTGAGGTAACAAAAAACCTTGAAACGATAACTAATTTAGACCAAGAAATTGGTGGATATGAAGAACAAATACAATCAGTATCTGAGAGTTTAAACAAAATAGAAAAACAAATAAAGCAAACTGAAAACACTTTAGAAACAATTCAAGAAAGGTATGATAAGCAACAAGAACTACTAAAAACAAGGCTAGTATATATGTTTGAAAGCGGTGAAACAAGGTATTTAGATGTTTTACTGAATGCAACTAGTATTGTTGACTTCATAACTCGTTATTATTATATTACAGAAATTGCACAATATGATAGAGACTTTTTAGATACAATTCAAAAAGAAAAAGATCAAATAGAAGCCGTAAAAGATAACCTAAAAATTAGCAAAGAAAATTTAAAAACAATAAAAGCACAACAAAAGAAAATGGAAATATCTTTAGAAAATGCCAAAGTTGAAAGAAACAGTTATATTAACAATTTAAGCACAGAAGAGAAAAAACTAAAAAACGAAATAGATTTATATCAACAAGAACTAGATTTAGTTGAATTAGAAATACTAATGACAGCACTTGATGGAACTGATGGAAGATATGTTGGAGGAATATTTGCATGGCCAGCACCAGGTTATTATTCAATAACATCTCCATATGGAATGAGGATTCACCCAGTTTTGAAAAAATATGCAAATCATTCCGGAATGGATATAGGAGCACCAATGGGAAGCTATGCAATAGCTGCAAATGATGGAATTGTTACAAAATCCACATACTCATATTCATATGGAAATATGGTTATGATTGACCATGGAGGAGGAGTTTCAACATTATATGCACATGGCTCAGAACTTATAGCACAAGTTGGGGATGTAGTTAAAAGAGGAGATCCAGTACTAAAGGTAGGATCAACAGGGTGGTCAACAGGCCCACACTTACATTTTGAAATTAGAATAAATGGAAAAACCGTAGACCCATATCAATATGTAATATCAAATACAAGCTTAAATGTTGGAGAATAACGGATAAAAGGAAGGTATAATGATGTTAAAAAAATTTTTAAAAATTACATTAGTAATTATAATTGTAGCAACAATAGCATTATCTGGAAATATTATGATAGCACTTGCTACAACACAATCTGACCTAAATGATATACAAGATAAAATTGATAATACAAAACAGGAAATAGTACAAGTAGAGAAAAAACTTTCAGCAGCAATGGAATCAATTCAATCCTTAAATGCTGAAATAGCAGGATATGAGACAGAAATATCTGATTTGAATTACAAAATTGATGAGGTAACAAATAAAATAGAAGAAACAGAAGTAGAACTAAAACAAGCAGAAGAAGACTATTCTCACCAAGAAGAACTGTTAAGAAGTAGATTAGTAGCAATGTATGAAGCTGGAGAAACAACATATTTAGATGTTTTATTATCATCTAAAAATGTTACAGATTTCATAAGTAAATATTACATTGTATCAGAAATAGCTGAAAGTGATAAAAATCTATTAGACCAAATGGAAGCAAATAAAACCAGTATAGAGGAAACAAAAAAACAATTAGAAGCAAGCAAAGAACAAATTGAATCTTTAAAGAAAAGCAAAGTTGATACAGCAGATTCTTTGAAAAAATCTCAAAAAGTAAAGCAAGCATATGTTGACCAATTAAATGAAGAAGATTCAGCATTAAATGAAGATTTGGAACAATTTGAAAAAGACAAAAAAGAAATTCAAGCAGAATTAGAAAGAATTGCAAGAGAAAATAATGGAGGAAAAACAGTAGTTGCTGGAGACCCAAGTGAAGCAGGATACATATTCCCAGTTGAAGGGTTAAATATTTATAACATAAACAGAAGATATTATCCATCATACCCAGGACATACTGGTGTAGATATTAATATTAATGTAAAAGGAAGAAGAGTAATAGCAGCTAAGGCTGGAACTGTAAGAATTTCAGCAGCTCAAAGAAATGCAAATGGTACATATAGAAGTTATGGAGAATATGTTGTAATTGACCACCATGATGGAACAATGACTTTATATGGACACATGTCACCTAACTCAAGGCAGGTATCTGCAGGCGATGAAGTAGCACAAGGACAAGTTCTTGGTATTGTTGGAACAACAGGAAATTCAACAGGTCTACACTTACATTTTGAGGTAAGAATAAATGGTAAATGTGTAAATCCATTGCCTTACTTACAATAATAAAATAAAAAAATGTGAATATAATAAAACAAAAGACAATAAGGCGGGCCTTAAGCTCGCCTAAGTTGTGGTAAATTGGGAGGAAACATGATGGAAGAGAACAATAAAAGCAAAGTTTATAAAATTATAATGCTAATTATTATGACAGCTTTAGTAACATTTATGATTACATCAATAGGAATGTATAATTTTTATACAAAAACACCAAAGGGAAAACAAGAAATTATTCAAAAAATTGAAATACCAAATTCACTAGAAGCACTTGATGTAAAAATTCAAGGAATAAATGAGTACTTAGATGATTACTACATAGGCGAAATAGATAAAGAAAAAATGATAGAATCAGCAGTAAAAGGCTATGTCGAAGGATTACAAGATGCTTATACAGAGTATTTAACTAAAGATGAATATGATGAACTGATAGTAAGTGTTAAAGGAGATTATGTAGGAATAGGTATATATATGACAATGGATTCAAATAACAATATAGTAGTACTAATGCCTATAGAAGGCTCACCTGCTGAAAAAGAAGGACTAGAAACAGGTGACATAATCCTTTCGATTAATGGAGAAAGCTGTAGTGAAATGGACTTAAATATAGCATCAACAAAAATAAAAGGTGAAGAAAACACAACAGTAGACCTCGAAATTCAAAGAGGAACAGATATTCTAAATAAAACAATTGAAAGAAAAACAGTAGAGATTGCTGATAGCAGAGCAGAGGTATTAGAAAATAATATTGGCTATATTGAACTTACAGTTTTTGATGAAGGCTGTGCAGAAAATATTGAACGATACCTAAGAGATTTTCAAAATAAAGGAATAAAATCAGTAATATTAGACCTAAGAAATAATACTGGTGGAATAGTATCAGAAGCCATAGAATTATCAGAACTATTTGTTGGTAAAGGCAATGTTATAATGCGTTCATATGATAAGAAAAACCAAGAAACAGTTATTACATCTTCAAAAGAAAAAATGGGCGATTTTGAACTTGTAATACTTGTAAATGAATATTCAGCTAGTGCAACAGAAATCGTTTCAGCAGCACTTCAAGATAATAAGGCAGCAACAATAGTTGGAACTACAACTTTTGGAAAGGGTGTAATGCAAGAAATATTACCTATTTTCAACAAAACAGCAGCTTTAAAAATCACAATAGAAGAATTTAAAACACCTAATGGTAATAAAATAAATAAAGTTGGAATAACACCAGATGTTGAAGTGGAACTTGATTCAACATCTAATGCAGATACTCAACTACAAAAAGCAATTGAATTATTAAGCAAATAACTTATTCGATTTGAAAGGAAATTATTTAATATATGGAGACAGAAACAAAACAAAAAATTAGATTAAATACAATGGCAATAATATTAATTATAATACTTTGCATAGGAATATCACCAAAAACTCTTCAAAACGATACTTACTATACAATAAAAATTGGAGAATATGTGCTAGAAAATGGAATCACAATGGTAGACCCATTTTCATGGCACGAAAACCTTGAATATACATTCCCTCATTGGTTATATGATGTTATGATATATTCTATTTATAATATTGGTGGAATGCTTGGAGTATATATATCAACAATAGTGTTTGCATCTATACTTGGAATTGTAATGTATTTTGTAAATGTAAAATTATGTAAAAACAGAATTTTATCTTTTGCGCTAACAATTATTTCTTTAATTTTGTTAAAACCATATATCTGTGCTAGAGCACAACTGGTAACCTTTATACTGTTTATATTAACAATATATTTTATTGAAATGTACCTAGATACAAAGAAAAAAAGGTATATAGTAGGCTTGGTTATAATACCAATCTTAATCGCAAACTTACACACTGCAACATTTTTCTTCTACTTCATTTTGTATTTACCTTATATAGCAGAATATATTTCATATATTCTTATATATGCTGATGTTGTAATATGTGAAGCAGTTCAGAAAAGCCTAAATAAAAAGTTAGAGAAAAATGGTGAGAGTGAAAAATTACTAAAGAAAATTGAAAAAGAAGAAAAAAGACATAAAAAATTAAAAGAAAGAGCAGATGCTAAAATTGAAAATCCTTATAAAATTAAGGTAACCTATAAGGAAACAACAAGAGTTTTAATTTTAATTTTTATAATATGCTTACTTACAGGATTTTTAACCCCAATAGGGACAACCCCATATACTTATTTAATTAAAACAATGCAAGGTATAAGTACAAAAAATATTAGTGAGCATTTACCTCTAGTGTTATCTGAAAATAGAAACTTACTTATTTTACTTGCTGTATATATAACACTAATTGCATTTACAAAAATAAAAATTAGAATTTCAGATGTATTTATGCTAGGTGGACTAGTACTTCTTGCAATATTTACAAGAAGACAAGCATCAATGGTCTACTTGATTGGCTGTATAATACTAAATAGGCTATTAACACAGCTAATTAATAACTATAATGATAAAATTATTAAGAAAGTAGAAAAACTAGCATCTTCTATCATAGGAATCGCTGTAATATCAGTAATTATAATCTTAATCTCTTTGCTAGCATATAAAGCAAAAAAGGATGATGATTTTATTGATGGCAACACATATCCTGTTCAAGCAATACAGTGGTTGAAAGAAAATTTAGATATAAATTCAATACGAATTTATAATGAATATAATTATGGAAGTTATTTCATATATCAAAACATACCAGTATTTATTGATTCAAGATGTGACTTATACATGCCAGAATTCAATGAAAATATGTATGCTTTCAGAGATTTCTTAAGATTAAATGATGTCAAAGATTCTAACGAGACTGTAGAAAACAAGTTTGAAGAATATGGATTCACTCATTTTGTAGTAACAAATACATCAAGAATAAAAAGATATCTAGAAGAAAGACCTGAAAAATATAACAAAATTTATCCAACAGAAGAAATTAGTGATGATAGATTTAGTATTTTTGAAAGGATAAGTAAAAATGAAGAATAAAATACCTGTAATAATATTATTAATTATTATTGACCAAATAATAAAACTCTTAATAGTTGGAACAATTGGGGTAAGTGGAGAGAGCATAACAATAATACCAAATTTTATAGCATTAACATTTGTTCAAAACCTAGGAGCAGCTTTTGGTTTATTTAGTGCAAGACTTTGGCTAATTTGTTTGGATTTATTAATTATATTTGCGATATTGAAGTTTATAAGAAGCGAAAAGTATGAAAAAGATGAACTTACAAACTGGGGAGTTTCTCTAATACTTGCAGGAGGTATTGGAAACTTGATAGACAGAGTATTTAGAGGATCTGTAGTAGATTATATAGATATAACAAAACTATTTAACTGGCCAGTATTCAATTTAGCAGATATCTATATTGTAATAGGTGTAATTCTAGTTTTTGTATTAATATTAGTTAAAACAATTAAAGATCAGGAGAAGACAAATGAAGGAGTATAGTGCAAACGAAATAGATAGAATAGACAAGATAGTTGCAATAAAGGAACCAAATTTATCTCGAGAAGCAATTCAGAGAATGATTAAATCAGGCGAGATACTGGTAAATGGAAAAACAGTAAAACCATCATACAAAACAACAATTCAAGACCTAATTACAATTGATGAAAAACCAGTTCAAGATGCTGATTTAAAACCACAGGACATACCATTAGATGTTATTTATGAAGATGATGATATCCTTATAATAAATAAAGAAAAAGGAATTGTAGTTCACCCAGGAAATGGAAACCCTGATGGTACAATTGCAAATGCAGTAATGGCAAGATGTAAAGAAAGTCTTTCAGGAATAGGCGGTAAAATACGCCCAGGAATTGTACATAGAATAGATAAAGATACATCAGGACTAATTATTATCGCAAAAAATGATAAGGCTCATATAAACTTAAGTGAACAAATTCAATCAAGAAAAGTTAAAAAAACATACATAGCACTTGTTCGTGGTAATATTAAGGAAAATGAAGCTACAATTAATATGCCAATTGGAAGAAGTACTAAGGATAGAAAAAAAATGGCAGTAACTAAAACAGGAAAAGAAGCAATTACACACTTCAAAGTATTAAAAAGATTTGGAGACTATACATTGATTGAGGTAAATATAGAAACAGGAAGAACTCATCAAATTAGAGTACATATGTCAGAAATAGGGTATCCAATAGTGGGAGATATAGTTTATTCAAATGGAAAAAATCCATTTGGAGTAACCCGGGCAAATGTTACATGCGGCAAAACTAACATTCAAACATCCAACTACAGGCAAAGAAGTAACATTTGAAGCACCTTTGCCACAATATTTTGAGGAAGTACTTAAAATATTAGAAAGGAATTAATATGGAGGAAAGACTACAAAAATATTTAGCAGAAGCAGGAATTGCATCAAGAAGAAAATGTGAAGAGTTTATTAAACAGGGAAGAGTAAAGGTAAATGGTATAACAGCAACACTTGGAACTAAAGTGAATTCAGAAACAGACACTGTAGAATTTGATAGCAAGGTCATTAAAAAAACAAATACAGCTCATACATATATTTTGCTAAACAAACCAATTGATTATGTAACAACAGCTAAAGACCAATTTAACAGACCAACAGTATTAGACCTAGTAAAAACAAACAAAAGATTAGTACCAGTTGGAAGACTAGATATGTACACATCAGGAGCATTAATATTAACAGATGATGGAGATTTTATCTACAAAATTACACATCCAAAACATGAAATTACAAAAACATACACAGTAACAATAAAAGGAATAGTTTCAAAAGAAGATGTAAAAAAACTAGAAAATGGAGTAGATATAGGAGATTTTGTAACAAGCCCAGCAAAAGTTAAAATTTTAAAAACTGATACTGAATTCAACAAATCAAGGCTAGAAATAACAATACATGAGGGTAAAAACAGGCAAATAAGAAGAATGTGCGAGGCAATAGATAAAAAAGTTCTAGCATTACACAGAAGCAAAATTGGAGATATAGGGGTAAAAGATTTAAAACTTGGAACTTGGCGATACTTAAAACAATCTGAAATTGACAAACTCTTAGTAAATTGTTATAATAAAATTTAGGAGGCTTTAGTATGGTATTAGATGAAGAAATAAAAACAAATATTTCACCATTTGCAATGAGAGAAGGAGAAATAAAAACATTTGATGGAAAAGATGGATATGTTTCAATAAATCAAATAATCAACAAAATAAATATTGGTCATATAACAGATATCCACTTTAAAATATTAGAACTAGTAAATGAATTTGAATTCATTACATCAAGGCAAATATATCAAATACTTGAAGCAAAGGGAGAAGAATTAAAATCTCAAGATAAACTAAACAACAAATTAGAGCAATTAATAAAAATGAAAATCCTTACAAGATACTATTTTACAGCAGAAGAAGGAAATGGAATTTATAGAATATATAGTTTGGAAAAAATGGGAAAATACCTTTTGAACTCAAGAGGAATTGAATGTAAATGGCAACCAACAGATAACACAAAACCAGTTGCAATGATAAAAAAGAGGTTAGCTGGTAACCAAGTTATAATTTCATATTTAAGAAAAGTAAAAGCTTTTGATTCATATACAGTAAAACCAGTATTTACAGCCAAACAAGCAGGCAAAATATTCAAATTGCATGCAGGAATTAAACTAAAAAAATCAGAAAAATCAGCAGATATGGTATTTGAAGCTGTAAGAAGAGAAGAAGATTGGGAGAAAAAGCTAATAGATAGAATGAGATTACTAAAAGATTTTTATGAAAATTTCGTTCAATTCGATTCAGGATATGAGACAAAACCACTCTTAGTATTATTATGCGAAGATGATAAACACACAGTAGAAGCATTTAAAACCATTGTAACAAATAAATTGGAAATTAACAATACAAAAATTTGCTTTACAACAGATTTAAAACAAAACAATACAAGCCTTGAAAATTCACTAACAGAGTTTGTAATAGATGAAGAAACAGGTAAATATAAAATTAAAGAACTAAATTTGAAAATACTAGAATAAAATAAAGCTCCACTTTAATGTGGAGCTTATTATTTTTATTTTTTGTTATTATTGTTGATGTTAAAACTTACTGCATCTTCATTGTTAAATAGAATAGAAGAATCAGTTGTATCTGTTTGAACTGGGTCAAGTTCTGTATTATCAAAATCAATGTTATTTGGTTTAAAGTGCTGTTTTCTTGGTTTCTTAGTTTCTTCATGTGTAGCACCACCATTATTGAAAGCATCAAAATTATATTTTTTTACTTTGTGCATTTCTTTATATTTTGAGTCAAGAAAGTCGGCTGTAGCAAAGTTTACAACATTTTTGCCTTTTTTATCTTTAACCTTATAAATACAAGCCTTGAATTTTAAACCTTGCATTTTAGCAACCTTCATGTGGTCAACCCATTCCCAACTTACACTACCTAAATTGCTTCCATATGCTGGGTTTTTAGTATCATAATTGTTAGCAACCTTCCATTCACGCCTTTTTCCAAATTCTTGTTCCCACCAAGAGTATTCTGCTGGTGTACAGTTTCCAAAAGAAACTTTAGTTGAACAGTTTGCAAGTAAAGAAGTCATTAGTGGGCTTGAAACACCACCTAAACTATCTAGGTTAGGCACTGCAAAAACTGCACCAACTTTGAATTTTCTAAATACTGTAAAGATATCTGTAAATAGTGGAACAGAGTATTTATCAAATTCATCTACATATAAGAAATATGGTGTTCTTGATTTTTCATTTCCTGGGCGTCCTTCAGTTGCACACATAAGTAAAGTTAAGAAGAAACGACCAAATCCTGCATGAGGTACTCCACCGATATCAGAAGGTCTTGTACACATTAAAATAATTTCCCCATTCTTAATAGCTTTACAGAAGTCTAAGTTATTACGCCTTCTACAGATAATATCTCTAACGCAGCCTGCTCTTAATAGCTCTTCAAGTTGGGCTGTAGCAAAATGAACGAATCTTTGCATATCTTTTCTACCTGTAGAGTCTTTATAGAAGTGTTGTTCAAAATAGGCAATTTGGAATTCATATTGTTTAGCAAGTTCTGGGTCAGCTTTTAATTGTTCACACAATTCTTCAACTAAGTCAAAATTTGTTAAACAGTGTAAAACATCTTCTAAAGTTGGTAAATCACCATTATGTTGTCTTGGGTACATTACACCTAAGAATATACATATATTTTGAATAGCTTGGTATGCTAAATCTTTCATATAAGCAAGTTCAGCTGTTGCACTTGAAGCTTCAAATAAACTTTGGATAACAAGTGAAACCATTAAACCAGCAAGTGCAGGAGTAGGTAAAGTGAATGGATTTAAACCAGGAGAATTTGGGTCAAGTGGGTCAATTAAGTGTACTGGTATTTGGAAGTTCTTTGCTACTTCTAACATTCTATATGTTTGTTCTGCATCAGGTGTTAATGATGCTAAACCTAAGTTTTTATATGTAATTGTTCCATCAGGCATTGTTCCATAAATTAATTTTTTCATATATTCTTTATAAGCTTTTTCTTTACCTTCAACAGGTGATAACATATCTAGCACAAAGTTATCATTTAAGTAATCTTTATCATATGGACAATTTAAAGTTGCTAAGCCACTCTTTAGTGCATCATAACCCATTTCTTTAGAAACCTCTCGCAAGAAGTATTTTTTCTCTAAATCTCTTGCCATCATTGGTTCCATAATTAATGCTGATTTTCCAGTTCCAGAAGGACCAACAATAAGAGTTGTGTCAAATCTTCTTTTTTCAAGTATTTTTACAGGTTTACCTGTAGACCTATCTGTTACTAAATCAATTTCGAAACTATATGGACCAGTACTTTCTGGAGCGCTTGTAATATCTATACCTGGGAAATCAAGTATTGATTCTTTGTAAGAGCTTGGGAAAATTGGGTCATTTATAATTTTATATAACCAGAAGAATAGTTTATAAAATGTCATAATTAAAATGTAAATAGGTGTTAATGAAAGGGCCCTTTTTGTTGCTCTTGAAAATTTCTCTAAAAATGAATTTACATCTGGTAGAGACATTACACCAATCCATTCAAGTCTATTAATCCATTGTATAAACATTGAGATTGCTATAATATAGAAAGCAACCCAAAACGCATAAAAGAATGATAATTTTTTATTATCAGACTTAGCAAATTTTGATGGATACGAAAACGCAAATGCAAATACTGGGCAAGCAAGTGCCAAAGTATATGTAATTGGTCCCCAATAATTAACTGACATACCAGTAAAACATAAGAAAATTAATTCTACAACTCTATCTACTAAAACATAAGCTGTTAATAGTGTAAAGATATATGTAAAAAAAGTATTTCTATCTGTTTTTAAAACTTTTAAAAATTTATCTAGTAGTTTCACTATTCATTCCTCCAATATATCTATTTTCATACATATATATTATCCTATAAATCACGAAAAAAAACAAGTACTTTTAGTAATTTTGTTACAAAAAATACCATAAAATTAGAGTAGTACATGGATTGGAGGAACAATATTGAAAAGAAAATCACGGAAACTTTATGCAGGGAGTAATAGTTTTAATGATATCACAGTTTATAATAAAAATTGTGGGTCTTGTTTATAAAATATATCTTACAAATAAAGAGGGGTTTGGAGATGCGGGAAATGCTATCTTTTCAGCAGGATTCCAGATATATACTTTATTTTTAGCAATAACATCAATTGGTGTTCCAAGTGCTATATCTCGGCTTAATTTCAAGCAAGTCTGCTGTAGGAGATAATAAAGGAGCATATAGAATTTTTAAGGTTGCAATTTCTATTTTTGGGTTTATTGGCTTTTTAGGAACTTCAATAATGTTTTTATATGCAGATATGATTGCAACAAATTATTTGGGAATTCCAGAGGCAAACCTTACAATAATTGCATTAGCACCATCAATTTTTATTGTTTCTATTACATCTGTTTTAAGGGGATATTTCAATGGAAGAGAGGATATCTCAGTAACCGCAAATTCACAGACATTTGAGCAGGTTATTAAAACTGGTCTAACAATAGTTGTTGTAGAAGTGCTATCAAGATTATCAAACAAAAACACCAGTGTAATGGCAGCTGGAGCAGCAATAACAGCTACTATGGCGAGCAGTTTAAGCGTTTTGTATTTATTTATTTTCTATATAAAAAGTAAAAAGAACATATGGAAAGATGTAATAACATCTACTAATTTTCAAAAGGAAAGTATAAATAAAATTGCCAAGAATATATTAGGATTATCAATTCCAATAGCATTAACAGCATTAATATCAACAGCAAATAGAACGATTGATGCATTTTCTATAGTAAATACAATAACTAAGTCATTAGGGGCAGAAGAAGCAAAACTTCAATACGGAATTTTAACAGGAAAAGTTGAAGGATTAGTAGCTTTGCCGTATTCATTCAATATTGCGTTTGCGATAACTCTTATCCCAACAATATCAGCAGCACAAGCAGTTGGAGATATGGAAAAAGCTCATAAAAGAATTAACTTCTCAATTTTAGCAACTATTCTAATATGCCTGCCATGCACAGCTGTCTTTTTTGTGTTTTCTGGTGAAATTTTAAAATTATTGTTTCCAAACGCATATTTAGGGGCAACAATGTTAAAACTAAGTTCACTAAGTATAGTTTTTGTTGCTATAACACAAACAATAGGAGGAGTACTTCAAGGAATAAAAAAAGCAAAGGAAACAGCAATTGCAGCAACAGTTGGAGCAATAGTAAAATTAGTTTTAAATTTAAGTTTAATTCCGTTTTTAAATATTAATGGTGCAATAATTGCAACAATAATAAGTCATATAGTAACATTTGGTATTAGTTTTTACTATATGAAAAAATATATTAAGATAAAATTTAAAATAATAAAATTTATTTTTAAACCTGCTATTTCAACATTCAATATGGTGTTTTCATCTGTGTTAATACATAATGCCTTAAACTCAGTAATATCAACAAATTTAAGCCTTATAGTTTCATTAATTATAGGCGGAGTAATATATGTTTTTTCAATAATTGTGCTCAGAACTCTATCAAAAGAAGAAATATGTATGCTACCATATTGCAATAAATTCTTGAAAAAAAGAAGGATTTTATCTAAATATGGCGAATTATCTAAGTAGTAGAAGCTATTCTACTCTAAATACAAACTTTATAGGAGGTAGTTTTAAATGAACAAAGCTGAATTAATCGCAGCAATAGCTGCAAAAACAGGAGATACTAAAAAAGGAGCAGAAGCATCTGTAAACGCATTCGTAGATGTAATAACAGAAGCATTAAGAGAAGGCGACAAAGTTCAATTAGTTGGATTTGGTTCTTTTGAAGTAAGAAAAAGAGCAGCTAGAAAAGGTAGAAACCCACAAACTAAGGAAGAAATCAAAATACCTGCATCAAAAGCTCCAGTATTCAAAGCTGGTAAAGCATTAAAAGATTTAGTAAACAATAAATAAGGTTTATATAAATTCGTAAAAGCGACCTAAAGCATTTGGGTCGCTTTTAAAAATAAAGGAGAGGAAAAAATGAAAGATATATTAACATTAAGTAATATTACCATATATTTGCTTTGCATTAATATAATAACCTTCTTTGCAATGTACATAGATAAAAGAAAAGCAAAAAATAATAGTAGAAGAATTCCTGAAAAAACATTGTTCACACTAGTTTTTTTAGGAGGGGGAATTGGTGGAATAGCTGGGATGTACTTATTTAGACACAAAACAAAAAAGACCAGATTTGTAATTGGTTTTCCTTGTATTTTAATTTTAGAAATTATTATAATAGTAGTGTATATTTTTATCAAATAATTATTGTACACATAAAAACATAAAATATAAAAACTGAGAGACAAAAAAACATTAAAAGACAAAAATCGACAATTCCAAAACACAGTAAAATGAGTTATTCACAGAGTTATCCACAGTTTCCACAGGTAAAATACGAAAAAACGACAGGTAACATAATACAAAAATGCAAAAAATTGCTTTAAATTATTTTAAAATTGTTAAAAATGTGGTAAAATTATAAAGGTGTGAAACTTAAATTAAACCCAGAAAGAAAATGGAAGGAGTTTATAGATGTTAGAACTAAAAAATATATGTTTTACAAGAGATAATAAAAAAATACTAGATAATATTAGTTTAAAACTAGATGATAATAAATTTTATGTAATAACTGGTCCTAATGGTTCAGGAAAATCTACACTTGCAAAGGTTATAATGGGAATCAACAGGCAAGATGAAGGACAAGTTTTGTTTAATGGTAATGATATTAGCGATTTACCAATTAATGAGAGAGCAAAATTAGGAATAGGCTTTGCATTTCAGCAACCTGTTAAATTTAAAGGAATTACCGTTTATGACATAATAAAATTATCAGCTCAAAAAGATATTACAAAAAAGGAAGCATGTGATATACTTTCTAAAGTAGGTTTATGTGCAAAAGAATATGTAGATAGAGAAATTAATGGCTCACTTTCTGGTGGAGAGCTAAAAAGAATTGAAATTGCAACAGTTGCAGTAAGAAATTCTAAATTAACTATATTTGATGAACCAGAAGCAGGAATAGATTTATGGAGTTTCAACAACCTTATTAAGATTTTTGAGGATATGAGAGAAACAACAAAAGGTACAACACTTATAATTTCACATCAGGAAAGAATTTTAAATATTGCAGACCAAATAATCTTACTGAACAATGGAAAACTAGAAAGAACAGGAAAGGCAGAAGAAATTGTAGACACAATATTAGCCCAACCAAATTGTTGTAAGTTAGGAGGTAAGGCTTAAATGGAACAGGTAGATAAATCATTATTGAAAGAAATATCTGATATAGATGGAGAAATAAAGGGAGCATATAACATAAGAAAAAATGGAAAAGGTATTGAAAGAAAAGTAACAGACAATGTTAATATTGTAACTAAAGAAGATAAACCAGGAATAGATATATTTGTAAAAGAAAATACAAAATTTGAGTTTATACACATTCCAGTAATAATAACTGAAAGTGGTTTAAATGATGTTGTGTATAATGATTTTTATATTGGAAAAAATGCAAATGTAGTAATTATAGCTGGTTGTGGAATTCATAACGATCACCACAAAAATTCACAACATGATGGAATTCATAGATTTTTCCTAGAAGAAGGTGCAAAGGTAAAATATATTGAGAAACACTATGGAGAGGGTTCAGGAGATGGAAAAAGAATTCTAAACCCAGTAACAGAAGTACACCTAAAAAAAGGTGCAAACATGGAAATGGAAACAGTTCAAATAAAAGGTGTGGATTCAACAGTTAGAAGGACAACAGGAGTACTAGAAGATGACACAAATTTACTAATTTCAGAAAAAATAATGACACATGGAACTCAAACAGCAAAAACAATCTTTACAGTGGAACTAAACGGAGAAAACTCAAGCACAAAAGTAACATCAAGATCAGTAGCTACAGAAAAATCTGTTCAACAATTTGAATCTCATGTAACAGGAAACACAAAATGTTTCGGACATGTTGAATGTGATGCAATAATAAAAGATGAAGCAAAAGTAATAGCAATTCCATCAATCATAGCAAACAATGTAGAAGCAAACCTAGTACATGAAGCAACAATAGGAAAAATAGCAGGAGAACAACTAATAAAACTCATGACTCTAGGACTAGATGAAAAACAAGCAGAACAGGAAATAATTAATGGATTTTTGAAGTAAAATGTTGATTTTTTGAGGAAAGTATAGTAAAATAAATAAGTTAAGAATAATTTTAAAAGAAAGAGGTATGATATTATGGCAGATGTTTATATGGCAGGAGATGTAAGAAATGGAACAACATTTGAATTAGATGGTTCAGTTTTTAAGGTAGTTGAATTCCAACATGTTAAACCTGGTAAGGGAGCAGCTTTTGTTAGAACAAAGCTTAAAAATGTTATTACAGGAGCAGTTTTGGAGAGAACTTTCAATCCATCAGAAAAATTACAAGGGGCTGAAATTGAAAAAAGAGAAATGCAATATTTATATGCAGATGGAGATCTTTATTATTTCATGGATAATGAAACATATGACCAAATTCCACTTAATAAATCTGAATTAGGAGATATGTTAAGATTCCTAAAAGAAAATATGATGGTTAAAACATTAGCTTTCAAAGGAAAAATATTTGCAATAGAGCCACCAATGTTTGTTGAGTTAGAAATAAAATATACAGAACCAGGTTTCAGCGGAAATACAGCTGGAGCAGGAGCAACAAAGCCAGCAGAACTTGAAACAGGTGCAACTATTAATGTTCCACTATTCGTTAATACAGGAGATGTAATCAGAATAGATACAAGAACAGGCGAATATATGGAAAGAGTTTAGGAGGAAAAAATTAATGTCAAATTTTGATTCTGATTTTGAACAAGTTTTAAAAAACTTGAAAGAAAACATTAAAGATGAAGAAGCTTTAGATGTAGCTAAGGTTGAAGTTTTTAAATTATATAATATGTTTTTAGATACTCTTACAGAGCAAGAACAAACTTTAAACAAGAAACTTTTAGCAATAGCAGAAAGCCAATTACATGTAGAAGAAGAAATTAAAAAAATGAATAAAAGCATAAAAAATATTGAAAAAGATATCTACATGGATGAAGACTTAGATGAAGATTCTGAAGAAGACTATGATGTGGAGATTAAATGCCCATATTGCAACAAAACATTCACAGCACAAATGAGTGAATTAACAGGTGAAGAAATAGTATGCCCAGCTTGCAAAAATACTATTGAATTAGACTGGGGAGAAGATGAATGTGATTGTAGCGATGATGATTGCGGTTGTTGCTCACATGATTGCCATCATGAAGATGATGAAGAGGATATATAATTATACATTAAAGGTGCCTTTTTAGGCATCTTTTTTAATGTAATCAAGAGGGTTTACAGAATTTCCATTAATATATAGAGAAAAATGTAAATGTGGACCAGTGGTTGCCCCATTTGTAGGGGTGCCATTCGAATCTTTATATGGATTATTAGGAACATCATAAACATTTTTAGGACCAACGGTTGCAATAATATCTCCTTTGTTAATATTTTGTCCAATATAAACCAAAAAATGAGGGGAAACATGTGAGTAATTAGCCATATGTGTTCCATCTGAAATTCTGATAGTATAACCATTTGCTCCATAAAAACCAATATATGTAACTTCTCCAGAAAAGGCTGCCAAAACTTCTGAACCAGCAGAAGCGCCAATATCAATACCTGCATGGAATTTGCCTGCACCATTTGTAGGGGCTATTCTATATCCATATGGAGAGGTAATAGTTTTAAATCTTGGAGTTGGCCATACAAATGAACTATCAGAATAATCTAAATTATTTTCAAAATCTGAAACATTAAACTCACCAACAGATTCAAGAGAAAATACAAGCACCATAAAGCATAGCAAAATAACTATAATGATACAAATGGAATATTTGTAAAAGAAATTAAACATTTATAGAACCTCCAAAAATAAATAGATAAAAAATTTATATTTAAGATTATACAACAAAGTATATTGTAAAATCAAGCTTTTTAGTAATATTATAAAAAAACATGGAGCCACTTAATGGGCTCTATGCTTGTTATCTGTACATGTTACAGTTATTATTACTATTCATATAAAATTTCTTTTCAGAAAGTTTTTCTTGAACGCCTCTTAGTGCTTCACCAAATCTTTGGAAGTGAACAATTTCTCTTTCTCTTAAGAAACGAAGTGGGTCTAATACATCTGGATCATCTCCAACTAAGTCTATTAACTTTTCATATGTTGCGCGAGCTTTTTGTTCAGCAGCTAAGTCTTCTTGTAGGTTTGCTATAGGATCTCCTTTGCAAGCAATATATGCAGCAGTAAATGGTGCTCCTGCAGCAGATTGAGGATACACATCAACCCCATGGTCTGTATAATAAGGACCTAATCCAGCCTTTTGAATTTCTTCTATGCTTGCACCATCAGTTAATTGGTGAACAATAGTTCCAACCATTTCCAAATGAGCAAGTTCTTCAGTTCCAATATCGTTTAAAACTGCTTTAGATTTTTGATCTGGCATACCAAACCTTTGAGATAAATATCTAAGAGATGCAGCAAGCTCTCCATCTGGACCACCGATATTGAGATATTATTATTTTCGCAAATTTAGGATTTGGACATTTAATATTTATCGGATATTGCAAAGATTTATTATAAGTCCACATTAATAATTCCCCCTTTCCCATGGCCATGGATTTTCAAGCCATCTCCATTTATTACATGGATAATCAATTGTTAAAGGACCATAGGCCTTTTGATATTTATCTGTTACATCTCGCAATTGCTTTGCATATGTGTTATGCAAATAAAGTGCTTTGTTATCTTCTGGATGAGTATTTAGATATAAAGCAAGGTCTTCTACAGCGAAGTCTAATTCTCTTACTTTCATCATCATTTCTTCCCTTTTGCAATCTCTAGGGCAAGTTTTTTGCTCAGGTAGTTCTCTTAGAGGCAAAGAAGCTTCTTCATTTTCTTCTCCTGTGCAATCGCATTTATAATTACAATCTCTAGTAT
Source organism: uncultured Clostridium sp. (assembly GCA_900554635.1). GTDB lineage: Bacteria > Bacillota > Clostridia > TANB77 > CAG-508 > UMGS1781. The sequence continues at coordinate 23,400 of USHY01000005.1, forward strand.
CATCTTGTTCTAACATTTATTACATCCCTCCCCAATAGTATTTCTTCTTCTAAGATATTCATTTTCAGCCATGGATTGACCAGGCATATATGGGCTAACAAGTTCAGGAAAAATAGTTCCCATCTTCAAACCAACGCAAGGAATAAAAGTTTTATTCATAGTTTGAATAGGAACATAACTTTGCCCTAAAATTGGGTTTTCAGGAAATTCATTAAATTCATCAAAACCACAATTACATTCATCATAAATACCTAATGTGTTTTCAACATCAGAACAACTTCCCTCATAGCAATCCTCATATTCAGGAGATACAGCCATATCATCACTTATCCAATTATTCTTATTGCAACCACAATTACAGCATCTTCTATACATTCAAAATTCCTCCTTTTTCTAATGTATAATATATAATATGAAACAATAACATGAAAAGTTCATGCTTTGGCAAATTGTATAAAAATTACAAAAAATTACAAAAAAATATAGTAATTTGTATATATGTGTGATATACTATTAACAATTTCAGTGAAAGGAGCTGAAGAAATGGGAAAAGTTAAACAAAGGATGTTAGACATTGTAAATTCAGTGCCAGATGATTTTTTTGATGGGTTAAAACCAACTGAAATGGTATTTAAACTTATGTTTGAATATATAGATAGATATGGTGAAGATGAAACCACAATAATTCCAGGCACAAATAAGCATTTAAACAGAGAAACAATAAAAGAAATTCTTGAAGGTAAAATTATAGAGAAAAAGGAGGATATATAGAATGAATTTTATGAAAACAACATTAAATCAAGTGAATATGCAAGTGAATATGAAGGATGAGACCTTGTATGATATTATTTATAACTTATTTTTCTTTGCTAAAATTAAGGAAAGTGAAGAAAGCACTAAGCGTGGCAAGGTTTGTACACTGCAAGGTTTGAGACAGCATATAGATGAATTGGAGGAAAAGTATGGAAATAATAATATCAGATGATGTGAAATCGGCAATTACAGATATATTTAATTATTCATATAATATTTCTTCTGAGTATGCTAGTAAAATGGTTAATAAAATATATAAAGCAATTTTTAATTTGCAAGATTCACCATACATAGGTAGATATACTCCAGAGCTTTTAAACAAAAAATATCGAGAACGAATTTGTGGAGCTTATAGAATAATTTACTATGTTTCTGAAATAAATAATACAATTTATGTTCGCTATATATTTTGTTCAAGGCAAAATTCTAACTTGTTTTTTAAAGTTCACGAAAAGGAATTATTTGATTTTTTTAAATATCTTTTTTAATTAATTCTAAATTGAAAATCCAGCTAATTTGAAGAATTGAAATAATATAATAATAAAACTAAAATTTATATTTCATAAATGATTACACTTTTATTCCCGATTATGAAAAATTCCATCAAAAGTATTGACAAGAAAATCACATATATTATATACTATTTTTACAAAAAGCAAAAACAAAAGCACGAAAAGGAGCCAAAAGGAGGATTTTTTATGAGAAAAAATGAGAAGGGAATTACACTAATAGCATTGATAATCACAATTATAGTAATGTTAATTTTAGTAGGAGTAGTAGTAACAGTAATAATTCAAAGCAATCTGCTAGGAACTGCCAAAACAGCAGGGGATAAGTATAAAACAACATATGAAGATGAAAGTAATATGAGTCAAATTACGGTTGATGGAAAGAAGTATGATTCGATTGAAGATTATTTAGCGGGGATACCAGAAATTCACAACTGGGTAAGAACAGGGGATAACATAAAGTGTGAGCATTGTAATACAGATTTAATAATAGGACAGCAATTAAATTACACAAAAACAGGAGCAGGAATTTCTAGTATAAGTGCAGAAAAAAGTGGATTGCTTGAAGCAAAAACAGATGGAAGTCGAGAAACTTCAGAAACTCAAACTATACATAAAGATAATGAAACAGAGTGGGTTGTTTTAGGAGTGGAGGATAGTAATAAAAATGGAACATACGAGACATTATTATTAACAACCAAAGTGCCAACAACAGAAAATATGATGTTATATGGAGCTGCAGCATATAACAACAGTATAGAAGAAATTAACAGAATGTGTAAAGAAATATATGGCGAAGAAGCAAGAGGCATAACAATAAGAGACATAAATGATTGCCTTCAATATACACCACCTGCAGGGATGTGCTTTGATTGTGACAGCGATATAAAAACATGGTTTAATGTTCCAGAGGGCACAAAAATTTCAGATTTAGGACCAAGTTATGGAGATATATGGACAGATATACAAAATTATACCGATAAAGACGAAAATGGTATAAAAGTTTACTGCACTCCAAGTTATCCAGAAGGAACATCAGATGCAAGTGTGATAGGAAATTTGTTAATAGATGGGTATCATTATCAAGCATCTAATGATGGGACATATATAGTAAATTCAATAAATAAAGAAGATAAAAGCTTTACAATTACATCAGCAACTAAAAATGTAATTTGGGGTGAATCATTTAGTAATAGATACTGGTTAGCATCAAATAGCGTTATAGCCCATTCTAAATATGGTGCTTGCTTTGGCCCAGGACTAATAGGTGGGCACACCGTTTATGCATATTCATATACGCTTAGTTCTAATAGCCAGTGTCTTCGGAATTAGTGCTCCTATCCGTGCCGTAGTTTCACTAAGGTCTAATATCCCAGAGGTCGTAGAGTAAAATAAGGTGAAAGTCCTAAATGGTAATATATGGTAATCATGTATTACCATTTTTAAAAACCCAAAAATTATCACACTTTTATCCCCAAACTATTGATTTTTCCAATCAAATTGATTATAATAATAAAGTAGAAAATTTCCAGAAGAGAAGGGAAGATTGGTTTATGAGTAGAGATATTTTGATTGGCGGGGCTTGGCCCTATGCTAACTATTATATGCACATTGGTCATTTGGCTGCTTTGCTTCCAGGTGATGTGCTTGCTAGATTTTTCAGGGGGAATGGAGACAATGTTATTTATGTTTCTGGTACTGATTCTCATGGTACACCTATAACACAGCGTGCTGCTAAGGAGAATACTACTCCAGAGGAGATTGCTAAAAGATATCATGAAGCATTTATTAAGAGCTTTGGAGCAATGAATTTTGAGTATGATATGTATGCTGCAACTTTTCAAGAGGAACATAAGGAACAAGTTAAGAAGTATTTTTTGAAGCTAATTGAAAATGGTTATATATATGAAAAAACTGTAAAACAGGATTATTGTGAAAAATGTGGAAAATTCTTATCTGATAGAGAGATTGTTGGTAAATGCCCAAAGTGTGGAGGAAAAGCTAGTGGTGAGCAATGTGATGATTGTTTAACAACTTTAAATGCAGATGAAGTTGAGGATAAGCATTGTAAAGAATGTGGTGAACCTACTGTTTTAAAAGACAATAAACACTTATATTTTAAACTTTCAGCTTTCCAAAAACAAATCGAAGACTTAATTCAAGCAAGTGAAAACACATGGAGAAAACAGGCTATTGGAGAATCAAGAAAATTCTTAAACAATGGTTTAATTGATAGAGCAGCTACAAGGCAACTTGAATGGGGAATTGAAGTCCCAGTAAAGGGTTATGAGGATAAGAGAATATATGTATGGATTGAAGCTGTTTTAGGTTACTTAACAACAGCAAAAAGGGTAGCAGATTCTAGAGGAATAGATTTTGAAAAGTTCATGAGCAAGGACAACCATAATCTTTCAACATACTATGTCCATGGAAAAGATAATATTCCATTCCACACAATAATATTCCCAGCACTAATGCTTGGAATAGGCAATGGATACCAATTGCCTAAATACATTGTGTCTAGTGGATATGTAAATATGAATGATACAAAAATGTCTAAAAGTAAAGGAAACCTAGTTACAGTAGATGAACTAGTTCAAAAATATGATGTAGACAGTATAAGATATTATATGATTTCAAATGGTCCAGAGAAGAAAGACATGAACTTTACAGAAGAACTATTTGTACAAGCACATAATAAATTTTTGGTTGGAATGCTAGGTAACTTTGCAAACAGAAATTTATCATTCATTAACAAAAAATTTGATGGAATAATCAAAGAAGCTAAAGTTGATGAAGAAGTTGTAAAAATGACAGAGACTCTATACAGAAAAGTAGGTTCTCTAATTGAACAAGCTGAATTAAAAGCAGCAATAGATGAAATATTTGAATATATAGGCTTTGCAAACAAATACTATGATGAAAACGAACCATGGAAAAAGGCAAAAGAAAATATTGATGAATTCAACAACATAACATATACTTGCACATATATAATAGCAAATGTTTCAAACCTAATAGCACCATTTATGCCAAACACATCAAAGAAAATTAAAAAAATGTTAAGCTTACCAGAGTTCAAATGGGAGCCAATAAACATTAAAGGTGATATTAAGATAAATGAACTAGAACTATTATTTAACAGAATAGATTTATAATATAAAAATAGAATGACTATTAGTAGACAACATATAGTCGTTCTATTTTAAAAAGGAAGAAAAAATGGAAGAAAAGAAATATTTAAAAAAACAACTAATAAAAAACATGGTATATACATTTGCTGTATTTACAATACTTGTATTAATATTTGATTGCTTAATATATAAAAGAGCAGAAAGACAATTATATAAAGAAATAGATGCAGAATTACATAGTTTTGTAACAAGAGAACCAAATGGAAAAGTAGTTATAGTAAACCCAAGCACTATGCTTGTTATAAGAAACATCAGTTTAAAAAGCTTAAAAAGTAAGTTGTTTTATATAAGTACTATTATAATAACAACATCTGCAATAGCAAGTTATATACTATCAAAAAGAACACTAAAACCAATATTTATGGCATGGGAAAAGCAAAATGAATTTGTGCAAAATGCAGCACATGAACTTAGAACACCACTTACAATAATACAAGCAAAACAGCAACTTTTACTAAAAGAACCTGAAAGCAAAATTATTGATAAATCAGAAGACATTAGCTTAACAATAAATGAAACAAGAAGACTTACAAAACTTGTAAAAGAGCTCATGATACTTGCAACAGCAGATTCTAGCAAATTACAACTAAAAAAAGAACAAAAAAATATAGATGAAGTAATAAAAGAAACAACAGCTCCATATATCGAATATGCAGAAATGCAAGGAAAAAAACTAGTACTTGATTTGAACTGCAACAAAGTTGCAAATATAGATGTAAGCAAAATTACAGAGCTAATGGTTATATTATTAGATAACGCAATTAAATATACCAAAGAAAATGAAAAAATTACAGTAAAAACTCACAATAAAGATGGAAGGTGCTTTATAGAAGTAATTGATGAAGGAATAGGCATAAGCGATGAACAGAAAAAGCACATTTTCGAAAGATTTTATAGAGCAGATAAAGCTCGTTCAAGAGAAACAGGTGGAACTGGGCTTGGCCTTGCGATAGCACAAACAATTGTTAAAGCCCATGGTGGAACAATTAGGGTATATAATAATGAGCCAAAAGGAACAAAATTCGTAGTAAAAATTTAATTTACTACGAATTTAATTTTATCCTAATATTTTTTTGCCAACTTCATAAACTGTTCCAGCTCCCATTGTTAGAATTAAATCATGTGGGCAAGCATGGCTTTTTATGTAATCTGCAATGTCATCGAAGTTTGAAATATAAAGGGCATTTTTTCCAAGGTCTCCAATTTTGCGAACTAAATCTTTAGATGTAATACCATATGTATTTTTTTCTCTTGCAGCATATATGTCAGTTACAATTATGTTGTCAAAATCCAGTAAAGCTTCAGCAAAATCTGAAAGAAGTTCTTTTGTTCTGCTATAGGTATGTGGTTGAAAAACAACCCAAGATTGGCGGTATGTTTTATTTTTCATTGCTTTAGCAGTAGCTGAGATTTCACTTGGGTGATGAGCATAATCATCATAAACATCCATATTATCAAATGAACCAACATATTCAAATCTACGATTTGCACCAGAAAACCTAGATAGAACGGTTTTTAGTATTTGCCTTGAAATACCATAACAAGAGCACATTGCAATACATGCTAAAGCATTATATACATTATGCAATCCAGGTACAGATAACTTAAACTCTCCGAAATATGAGTTGTTTCTATAAACATCAAATTTTGGATATCCATTTTTATCATAAACAACATTTCTTCCAACAAAATTTGCTCTATCATTTCTAATACCAAATGTAATTACTCTAGCAGCGGTATTTTTGCGTAAATCTAAGCAGTCAGGGTCATCACCATTAGTAACTAAATAGCCATCTCTTGGAAGAAGGTTCACATATTTTGAAAAAGCATGCTTAATATTATCAAATGTTTTGAAGTAGTCCAAATGGTCATTATCAATATTAGTAACAACTGCACTTTGTGGGCTGAATTTTAAAAAGCTTTCAACATATTCACAAGCCTCTAAAATAAAGAAATCACTATTTCCAACTCTATAGTTTCCACCAATACCTTTAAGTATTGCACCAACTTGAATGCTTGGGTCTAAACCAGCCTCTAGGAAACATAAAGAAATCATAGATGTTGTGGTAGTTTTTCCATGTGTACCAGAAATTCCAATAGTATTATCATAAATTCTTGTAAGGAATCCAACAAAATCGGCTCTTTCTACTAAAGGTATATTATTTGTTTTGGCACAAACAATCTCAGGGTCATCAGGCTTAATAGCAGCAGAGTAAATAACAAAATCAGCTTTTTCTACTAAATTTGTATTATGCCCAATTGAAATAAAAATTCCATGAGCAGAAAGTCTATCAGTAATCTTACTTTTTGTACAATCAGAACCAGTAACAAAAAGTCCCCAATTATGTAATACCTCTGCAATACCACTCATGCTAATTCCACCAATACCAATTAAGTGGATATGTTTATATTGCTTCAAATTTTCTATATTATCCAAATTCATACTAAATCTCCCTTTCGCGTAACATAATTCGACACATAGATTATATACTGTAAATCCAAAAAATTCAATATATTATGTAAAAATAATATATGTTTTTTGTTCAAAAATATTTACATATTTTATGGCGTTTTTGGATTTTTTTAACATTTCTATTGATATTCACTTAAAAATGGTATAAAATAGTGTAAATTAAAAATAGGATGTGATTATTTTATGAAAGAAAAATCTATGGACAAGATTGTAAATTTATGTAAAAGCAGGGGATATATTTACCCAGGGTCTGAAATTTATGGAGGCCTTGCAAACTCTTGGGACTATGGCCCTTTAGGTGTTGAATTTAAAAATAATGTGAAAAAAGCTTGGATGAAAAAATTTATTCAAGAAAATAAATATAATGTTGGTTTAGATGCTGCAATCCTAATGAATCCTGAAACATGGGTTGCTTCAGGACATGTTGGAGGATTTAGTGACCCTCTTATTGACTGCAAATCTTGCAAAACAAGACACAGAGCAGATAAACTAATAGAAGATTGGCTTAAAGAAAACAATAAAGAAGAAGTTGTTGATGGATGGTCAGATGAAAAAATGGTTGATTTTATTCATGAAAATGGCATAAAATGCCCAGACTGTGGAGCTAGCAATTTTACTTCAATTAGAAAATTTAACTTAATGTTTAAAACTTTCCAAGGAGTAACAGAAGATACAAAATCAGAGCTATACCTAAGACCAGAAACAGCACAAGGTATTTTCGTAAACTTTAAAAATGTTTTAAGAACAACTAGAAGAAAATTACCAATGGGAATTGGTCAGGTTGGAAAATCATTTAGAAATGAAATAACACCAGGAAACTTCTTATTCAGAATCCGCGAATTTGAACAAATGGAACTAGAATTTTTCTGCAAACCAGGAACAGATATGGAATGGTTTAAATATTGGAGAGCATTTTGTAAAGATTGGTTATTAAGCCTAGGAATGAACGAAGAAAGCCTACGCTTAAGAGACCATTCACCAGAAGAACTTTGTTTCTATAGCAAAGGAACAACAGATATAGAATTCAAATTCCCATTTGGATGGGGAGAACTTTGGGGAATTGCAGATAGAACAGATTACGACCTAAAACAACACATGGAACATTCAAAAGAAGACTTTACATACTTAGACCAAGAAACAGGAGAAAAATTCATACCATACTGTGTAGAGCCATCACTTGGTTGTGACAGGGTAGCACTAGCATTCCTTTGCAATGCTTATGATGAAGAAGAAATAGCAGAAGGAGACACAAGAACAGTATTACACTTACACCCAGCACTAGCACCATACAAAGTAGCAGTTTTACCACTATCAAAGAAATTAAGCCCAAAAGCTGAAGAAATATACACAAACCTTTCAAAAAAATATATGTGTGAATATGATGAAGCAGGAAGCATAGGAAAAAGATACAGAAGAGAAGATGAAATAGGAACACCATATTGCATAACAATAGATTTTGAAACAGAAAATGACAATTCAGTTACTATAAGAGACAGAGACACAATGGAACAAGTAAGAGTAAAAATAGATGACCTAGAAAAATGGATAGATGAAAAAATAGCATTTTAAGACTAAAAACTTAGCCATCTCTATAAAAAAACAAAAAGAACTTAAAAAATTAAACAAAATTATTGACAATTAGCGGTTTTTCTTATATAATAATACAAGTTATGGAAAAAATCCCAAATGAAAGCAAACCGAGGGGAGGGAATATAGATGGCAGAAATTAAAGTAAATAATGGAAATATAGAAGATGCTCTAAAAAGATTTAAAAGACAATGTGTAAGAAATGGTGTATTACAAGAGGTTAGAAAAAGAGAACATTATGAAAAACCAAGCGTTAAAAGAAAGAAAAAATCTGAAGCAGCTAGAAAAAGAAAATTTTAAATACATAAAAACAGAGGTTATACCATATTTTGACCTCTGTTTTTTGAATAATATAAGAAAAAACGGTAAAAATAAACAAAAAGGAGAGATAAAAATATGGCATATGAAATTAAAGAAATAAAAAAAGGCATAAAAGTTCACTGCATAAATACAAACAAATTCAAAACAAATTTATTTGCAGCATTCTTAAGTGTACCAATAAAAAGAGATACTGTAACGCAAAATGCACTTATTCCAGCAGTTTTAAGGCTTGGAACAGCACAATTAAAATCACAAGAAGAAATAAGCATAGAACTTGAGAATATGTATGGAGCAACTTTAGACACAGGAGCAGAAAAAATAGGAGACAACCAAGTAATAAAATTTTACCTTGAAACATTAAACGACAACTATTTGCCAGAAAAAGAAAATTTATCTAAAAAAGCCATAGATTTGTTACTAGATGTAATTTTTAACCCACTAACAGAAAACGGTGGATTTAAAAAGGAATATGTAGACTCAGAAAAAAAGACTATACAAAGATTAATAGAAGGCCGAATAGATAACAAAGATATGTATGCGTACACAAGATGTATAGAAGAAATGTATAAAAATAAACCATATGGATTATATAAATATGGCTATATAGAAGATTTAAGCAATATAAATGAACACAATCTTTATGATGATTATAAAAACTTAATAAATGAAGCTAAAATAGATATTTTCGTTTCAGGAAATTTTGAAAATGAATCAATACAAAATGAGATAACAAATAATGAAAACATACTAGCATTAAGTCCAAGAGAAGATAACCATATTATAAACAATGAAGAAACAGAGAAAAAAGAAGAAGCACAAGTACAAACTATTCAAGATAAAAAAGATGTATCACAAGGAAAACTTGTAATAGGCTTAGATATTGATTACAATAAGCCAGATTCAAAATATGCAATGTGCTTATATAATGTAATACTAGGAGAAAGTGCAACTTCAAAAATGTTCCAAAATGTAAGAGAAAAAGCTGGACTTGCATATTCTGCAAGGTCAACATACTTAAGACAGAAGAACAACATTTTTATAAGAGCAGGAATAGAAATAGAAAATTATGAAAAAGCAGTAGACATAATAAAAGAACAGCTAGAAGATATGAAAAATGGAAACTTTACAGATGAAGATATACAAAATGCAAAAAAATATATGATTTCTGGAATAAAAACAGTACAAGATGAACAAGATTCAGAAATTACCTATTACATGGGACAAGAAATTTCTGGTAAATTATTAACATTTGAAGAATATGCTAATAAAATTAATGGGGTTTCAAGAGAAAATATAGAAGAAATTGCCCAAAACATAAAAATTAATACAATCTATTTTTTAAGAAATTAGGAGGAACATATGCAAATTATTGAAAATTCAAAGGTGAAAGAAAAATTATATGTAGAAAAATTGGAAAATGGTTTAACAATAATGATAATGCCTAAAAAGAATATACAGAAAAAATATATGATTTGGTCAACAAATTTTGGCTCATTGGATAATAAGTTTATTGCACCAAATGAAAAAGAAGAAACATCAATTCCAGATGGAGTAGCTCATTTCCTTGAGCATAAAATGTTTGAACAAGCAAATGGAACAAACAGCTTAGATACATTAACAGCTCTAGGCGTAAATGCAAATGCCTATACTTCAACAGACCACACTTGTTATTTATTTGAATGTACAGATAACTTCACTCCTGCAATGGATGAACTAATGGATTATGTTCAAAATCCATATTTTACAGATAAAAATGTGGAAAAGGAAAAGGGAATAATAGGTCAAGAAATAAGAATGTACCAAGACTACCCAAGCTGGGAAGTATATATGAATGCAATTAAAAATATGTACAAAAATAATCCTATAACAATAGATATTGCAGGTTCAATAGAGTCAATAAGCAATATAAATAAAGAGGTATTATATAAATGCTACAACACTTTTTACCATCCATCAAACATGGTAATGGCATTTAGTGGAGATTTTGAACCAGATGAGTTGATTGAAGAAGTAAAAAAACGCTTAAAACCAACAGAAAAACATGGGGAAATAAAAAGAATTTATCCAGAAGAACAAGAACAAATAGTGCAAAAAGAAACTGTCAAAAAAATGGAAGTAAGTATGCCTATATTTGTAATAGGAATAAAAGACAGTAAAAACAATAAAGGTTTAAGCAGTGAAGCAATTGTAAAAAAACACATTGCTATTGAAATACTACTAAATATGCTAATTGGCAAAAGTTCAAAGCTATACAAAGAATTATATGAAGCAGAACTAATAACAGGCGAACCATATGTAGAATACGAGTTTTCTAAACAATATGCACACATAGCAATAACAGGTCAATCAAACAATCCAAGAGAGGTTTTGAAAAGAATACAGGAAGAAATAGCAAAAATGAAAAACAAAGATTTAGATATAGAACATTTCCAAAGAATTAAAAAAATGATATATGCAGGCTATGTTAAAGAATATGATGATGTAGCCGAAATATGCAGAATGTTTGTTGCTGATTACATGAAAGGAATAAACAGTTTTGAATATCTTGAAAATTACAATCAAGTAACACCAGAATATACAAAGCAAATACTAGAAGAAATTTTTGATGAGAATAAAACAGTGTTGTCAATAGTAGAAAAATAGTGATATTTAGAAATTAAAGAGAATGGTGAGCCATTCTCTTTAATTTCTAAGCAAACAAAACCACTTTTCCAAAATTAATGCAAGCATATTACCTAAGTTTATTTTTTTAATTGTATTATTTGCAATAAGATTTGTACTGCCTAGAGGTTCTCCGTTTAAGCTAAAGTGTACTTCGCCGTACTTTGTCTCCTATGCTAATTGGTGCATTTATAGTTTCTGGTAGAGATACTGTGGTTGTGATGTTGCTAGATTGGCCTTTTGGAATTAAACCTCCTGAATCATTTTCAAAGACTATTTCAACTGAGGTTTGTATTCCTTTTGTTACAGGAATGTTTTTTACAAGTTCACCTTTGCTTCCATATTTTACGAATTCAAAATTGCTAAAACCATAATCTAAAAGCTTTTTAGCTTCTGCAAAACGAATACTGCTGGTTTCTCCACGCATTACAACAGCAATAAGGGAAAGCCCATTTCTTGTGGCTGTTGCGGAAAGGTTAAATAGTGCGGTTGATGTTGAACCAGTTTTTAATCCTGTACAACCCTCATAGTTTCTAAGTAGCTTATTTGTATTAACTAGCTGGGATTGACCATCTCTTAAACTATCCATCCAAATAGTTGTGAAATTTGTAATACTTGGATGATTTATCATTAATTCTCTGGACATGATGGCAATATCGTGGCTGGATGTTACATGCCCATCTTCATCTAATCCATGACAATTTTTAAAGCAGGTATCATTCATTCCAAGCTCTTTAGCACGGGCATTCATTTTTTCTACAAATAATTCTTGACTCCCTGCGATGTGCTCAGCCATTGCAACACAGCAGTCGTTTGCAGACACAACGCAAATTGCTTTAAGCATTTCATTAACAGTTAAAGTTTCAGTAGTATCTAACCAGATTTGTGATCCACCCATTTTGGATGCTTCTTCAGAGCATGAAACTTTATCATCAAGAGAAAGTGTGCCATTATCAATAGCTTCCATAATGAGCAAAATGGTCATAACTTTTGTTACACTTGCAGGTCGTAATTGTTCATGAATATTGTGTTCATAAAGTATTGTACCAGTAGATTGCTCCATTAAAATGGCGCTTCCACAGGTTAAATTAAGAAAATTTCCTTCATTGCTTTGAACAGCAGTTGAGGTTGAAACAGCTTCAGGCATGCTGGCATCAGACCACACATAGATGCTATCAGTTCCAAAAACTGGAACACAAAAAGAACAAATAAAAACAAATATTAATAAATATGTAAATTTTTTCATAAACTCCTCCATACCACAATTGTATGAAGGAATAATAATTTTATGAAGAAATTTTGTTAATAGAAACATCAATACTATCAGGCGTATTTGAAAAGTACATTTTAATGTCGAAGTTATTGTCGTTTCTGAATTTAAAATCACAGGAACCATATGCAACACATGCATCTTTGCCTTCAGGAACATAATAAACAGGCCCACTATGTTCATGTCTTTCAACAACAGTTAGCCCGATCACCTTCTAAAACAGCATTGTATAAAGTGGTACTAACTTGGCATTTCCCTCCACCATAGGCTTGAATTGTGTTACCATCAGAATCAAAAGTATCTGCTTTTAAATAACCATCTTCTGGTTTAGCTGGGCCTAGAGTATCACAAAAAGAAAAAATTTCTCCGGGCCTTTACTGTTATGCCATTTAAGGATTCACAAGCAATAGTAATATTAGTTTGCCTATTAGGGTCTTTTTGAGACACCTTAGTAGAAAAAGAACAAAGATTAGTTTCAGCCAACTCCTGAGGCTTTGGAAACTCATCAGCAGTAATTTTATTTGTGGTATTAGTATCATTTGTTGTATTATTATAACTGGAATTATTATACGAGTTCTGTAAAGCATAATCCTCATTACGCCCGCATCCAGATAACACCAAAATACTGAAAAACAAAACAATTAAAATTTTCAAAACAAACCCTCCTAAAATATACACATATTTTGCCCAAATTGATAGAAACTATTACAATATGGGATGTATAAATTGTAAGTTGATTCAAAAAAATGAAATATAGAAAATAACATAAAAATTTTCTAAAAAAGTATTGACAAAAAAATATCAAATATTATATACTAACTTTACAAAAAGCAAAAAACAAAAGTACGAAAATAAACAAAAAAAGAAGGGGAAAACAACCAATGAAAAATGCTCAAACCCTTGGGGCCCTATATATATATATATATCGATAATTTTATAAAAAAGAAACTATATATAAAAAGATTAAAAATTAATCTATTGTACAAACTATATATGGTAGGATTTCTATGCCCACCAAAAGTGCAGTTGGATTAATTTTAAAATTAAGCAAAATAATAACGTATTGTTATAATAAAATGAGGAGGAGCTTTAAATGAGAAATAGAGAAAATGGAATAACATTAATAGCATTAATTATTACAATCATAGTGATGTTAATTTTAGTAGGAGTAGTAGTAACAGTAGTAATCCAAAGCGATTTACTTCGGAACTGCCAAAACAGCAGGAGACAAATATAAGTTAGCATATGAAGAGGAGAGTAAAATAAGTGGAGTTACAATAAATGGAAAGCAGTATGGGTCTATAGAAGAATATATGGAAGAGATAAACCCAACAATAGTAGAACCAGAAAATATCGATGATTGGATTTATGTAGTTGAAGAAGATGGAACAATTACATTAAATGGTTATAAAGGGCAAGATAAAGAAGTGGTAATACCAAATTATATAAATGGTGTACCAGTAAAAAAATTGGGATATGTAGACCATGGATGTTTCTGGTATCGGGAAAAAGGGCACTTTTTGGGATCAATCTATTTGCACAAATAATAGAATAGAGGGATATTATTATATCCAAAAAGACATTACAAGTGTTACAATATCAGAAGGAATAGAAATGATAGATGGGTATGTTTTCTGCGCATCTCAGGGCTTAACTAAAATAACAATCCCAAGTAGCGTAACTTCTATAGGGTATAGTGCATTTTATAATTGTACCAGTCTAACAGAAATAACAATTCCAAGCAGTGTTACAACAATGGGAGGAGTAGTATTTGGTGGCATTCCATCAATAACAGTCCATGTTCCATGGAAAGAAGGAGAAAAGCCAGAGGGATGGGCTGATGCTTGGAATTATCCAGACTCTCCTGATTACACAATCACAGTTGATTATGCAAAATAGTTCTATGGGATGGATGTACTAGTTTTTTTAGAATTAAATGAATAGGAACCAAAGCAGATGATTGAGTGTTATCTGCTTTGTTTTTGCTATGTGGTTATGGTTGTAAGGCAAATGTTGGAGGGGAATTTGTATTTGTTGGCAGAATTTGAAATAAAATATAGCAAATTACTACAAAAATTCAAAATTATGTGATATAATTTCTTTTGTAATTTTTAAAGGGAGTAATTTTAATGGAATTAAAAGTACTAATTGAAGTTGTAGTTGTTACAGTTGGAATAACACTGGTGTATGATGCGCGTAGTATTGCGAAGAAGGTGTTTAGTTATAGTGACCAGAATGGTGCTACTTTGGCTTTGAAGGTGGCGGGCTTTTTGATGAGTGCTGTTCGGTGGTTTGCTAGTATTACTTAGCAAGTAGGGAGGAATTTATAATGAAAAAAGAAGAGTTACTTGAAATATCAAGAAAGTTTGATATCAATGGGGAACCTGTTAATGCGAAACTTATTGAGAGTGGGCACATTAATAAAACATACCTTATAAACTATGATAATGGAGACAAATATATTTTACAATATGTAAACACAAAAGTATTTCCAAATATTAATGAACTAATGAATAATATTGAAGAAGTTACTGAATATATAAAGAGTAACAAAAATAGCAAAACACTTACATTTATTAAAACAAAAGGAGAAAATCCAAGTTTTATATATAAAAATAATTGGAGAATGCAAAAATTTATTGACAATACCAAAACATATATTTCAACAGATAGCTTGGAGATACTTTCCGAAGCTGGAAAAGCTGTTGGAGAATTTCAAAAACAGTTGGATGGATTCGATGCTTCTAAGTTATATGAAATAATACCAAAATTTCATTACACACCAAACAGAGTAAAACAAATGTACACTGCAATAAATTCAGAAGAAAATAAAGAGAAAAGACAAGAAAGATTTGAAAAAGCAAAACCTTACATAGATTTTTTAACAGATGAAAAAAGAACATCTAAAGCAAATGCAATAACAAGCAAACTTGAAAATGGAACAATTCCACTTAGAGTAACACATAATGATACAAAACTAAGTAACATATTATTTGATAAAGATACAGATAAATATGTGGCACTAATAGACCTAGACACAATAATGCCAGGCTCAATAGTTTACGACTTTGGTGAAGGAATACGAACCGGAGTTACAACAGCAGCAGAAGATGAACAAGATTTATCTAAAATTCATGTTGATATGAACAGATTTGAAGCATTCACAAAAGGCTTTTTGGGAAAAATGAAAAACACAATCACAAAAGAAGAACTTGAATTATTACCAATAGGAAGCTGGATGATGACATATGAAAACACAACCAGATTCTTAGCAGATTACCTAAATGGTGATATCTATTATGCAGTAAATAAAGACATACCAGACCACAACTTAGTAAGAGTAAAAGCACAAATTGAAATTATTAAGCAAATGGAAGAACAAGAAAATAATATGAAAGGAATGATTAATCAATATGGATTATAATGAATTAGCAGACTTAATATTCCCAAATGCAAAGGAAATAGAATATTATGAGGAAAAATACCCAGAAAGAAATTTACCAGAAGGAGCAATGGTAACAAGATTTGCACCAAGCCCAACAGGTTTTGTACATATAGGGGGACTATTTGGAGCAATTATAGATAGAAAACTTGCCCAACAATCAAAAGGAGTATTCATTCTTAGAATAGAAGATACTGACCAAAAAAGAGAAATAGAAAATGGTACAGCCCAAATTGTAAATAGCTTAAAAGACTTCGAAATAGAGCCAGATGAAGGTATGGTAGGAGAAACAGAAGAAAAGGGCAACTATGGCCCATATAAACAAAGTCAAAGAAAAGACATTTACCAAGCCTATGCAAAATCATTAATAAAAAGAGGACTAGCATACCCATGCTTTTGTACTCCAGAAGAACTAGAAGAAATAAGAACAAAACAAGAAGCAGCAAAACTAAGACCGGGATATTATGGTGTATGGGCAAAATACAGAAATTTACCAATAGATGAAGCTGCAGAAAAAATCAGAAATGGTGAAAAATATATAATACGATTCAAATCACAAGGAAGAGAAGATAGAAAAATAAAACACAAAGATATAATCAAAGGAAACATAGAGTTCCCAGAAAATGACCAAGACATAGTAATAATAAAAGCTGATGGGCTTCCAACATATCATTTCGCACATGCAGTTGATGATCACCTTATGAGAGTAACAAATGTAATTCGTGGGGATGAATGGGTATCATCAATCCCACTACATCTTGAATTATTTAGAGCACTAGGCTTTAAACCACCTAAATATGCACACACAGCAACAATAATGAAAGATGAAAATGGTAGCAAGAGAAAAATAAGCAAAAGAAAAGACCCTGAAGCAGCAGTAAGTTATTACCATGAAGAAGGAATACCACAAGAAGCGGTAGTAGAATATTTACTAAATATAGCAAACTCTAATTTTGAACCATGGAGAAGAGCTAATAAAGATGCAGATATTAGTGCGTTTACACTAGAACTAAACAAAATGAGCGTAAGTGGAGCAGTTTTTGACATGGTAAAATTACTAGATGTTTCAAAAAATGTAATATCAAAATTCTCAGCAGAAAAAATCTATGCAGAAACTCTAAAATGGGCACAGAGATATGATAAAGAACTAGAAGAAATGCTTAGTAGAGATAAAGATTATGCAATGAAAATACTAAACATTGAAAGAGGCGGAAACAAGCCAAGAAAAGACATATCAAAATGGTCAGAGATAAAGAATTCTATAATTTACATGTATGATGAAAAATTTGAAAACAATACAGCATATGAATTCCAAAAAATTACAGACAAAGGAGAAATAAAGGATATACTAGAAAGTTACATAAACAATCACTTTAACATAGATGATGATAAACAAACATGGTTTGACAAAATAAAAGACTTAGCAGAAGAGAAGGGATATGCAAGAGAAGTAAAAGAATATAAGGCAAATCCAGAAAACTATAAAGGACATGTTGGAGACATAAGCACAGTAATAAGAGTAGCATTAACAGGCAGACACAACACACCAGACCTTTATGAAATAATGCAAATTTTAGGAAAAGACTCTATTATTAAAAGAATAAATAAAATATAAGGAGGCAAAATACATGAAACACTCAAGAGAAAATGCCAAAATAACATCTACTATAGTTACACTTTTACTTATTGTTATTTTAGTTTTATCATTCAATATGTATAGAAAAAATTACTTCAATGGGTTCGAAAAAGCAATCTCAACAACTAGCGACAGTAAGTTTTCCAGAGATTCAAAAGTGAGATATTCAAAAGCAAACAGTTATAAAATAGAAAACTTGGATTTTGGAGATGCAACATTCCACAAAAAAATCGAAGTTGATAAGAACACTCCATACAGGGTAACATGTATGGTAAAAATGGAAAATGTTCACAGTAAAGAACAAAATGGTGGAGGAGTAACAGTAGGGCTACTAGATACAACAGAATACACAAAACCACTTACAGGAACAAGTGATTGGCAAAAAATAGAATTCTATTTTAACTCAAAAAATAGAGACCAAGTAGAAATAAGCTTTAGACTAGGAGGCAACGAAGGAGAAAGCTCAGGTACAGCATGGTTTTCAGACATAGTAGTAGAAAAAGGAATGAAAAACACAGACTCAAATTGGAACATAGGTTGTTTTATAATAAAAGAATTAGATGTAGAAATAAAAGGCAAAAGGTACAATTTAAAAACAAATTCTCAAGATATAGAAAATGTAAAACTAAATCTCGCAAGATACAAAGATGATTGCTACTTGTTTTCAGAAGAAAAGATGAATGTGAATTACGAAATAAATGAAATAGAAACACCTGTTACAACTATTTCCTATTCAGATGAACATGGATATTATATATCATACAAAGATGTTCAGGAAATGATCTATGAAAAAATACAACAAAAACAATATGACCATGTATTTGTTGTATGTAGAATGGAAGATGACACAGGAGACACATCAATACCAATTATTGATAACTGGATAGGTCTTGGAAGTATGGATATATATGGAGTTGGATATTCTCTAGTTAGAATAAACAAAAATGCAAATTCGTTTTCATATAAATATGGAATAACGAACCAATCTCCAGAAGAAGTGTACTTACACGAATTCTTGCATACTCTTGAGAGAAACAATAAAGAAGCTGGATACACAATTCCAGCACTACACTCTTATGCAGATTATGGATACACCGAAAAACATCCAAATGGACTAAACGACTGGTACAAAGACTATATGAGACAAAAAATTTTAGACAATGAAACTGGAAAATATATAGGCC
The DNA here is from genome assembly GCA_900554635.1 of uncultured Clostridium sp. Taxonomy (GTDB): domain Bacteria; phylum Bacillota; class Clostridia; order TANB77; family CAG-508; genus UMGS1781. The sequence continues at coordinate 42,490 of USHY01000005.1, forward strand.
TATATGATTCAGCATATTACTCACAACCAGCAAACCAAGATAATTTTAAACATCCACTAGACATGGAATTCAACCAAGAACCACAAAACATAATTGAAGAAATATTAACAATAATAGATACATTAAAAAAAGGAAGGATTAAAGAATGAAAGTATCAGATTTTAACTACAACTTACCAAAAGAACTTATAGCACAACATCCTACAGAAAAAAGAGATGAATCAAGACTAATGGTTCTACATAGAGACACAAAGCAAATAGAAGACAAAACTTTTAAAGATATAATAGACTATTTAGAACCAGGAGACTGCTTAGTAAGAAATAATACAAAAGTAATTCCAGCAAGGCTTTATGGAAAAATAATAGGAAAAGAATCAGAAAAATTAGTGGAATTTTTACTATTAAAACAACTTGAAAATGATAACTGGGAAGTAATGGTAAGACCAGGAAAAAAACTAAGAACAGGTGTAAAAGTAGAATTTGGAGAAGGACTACTTAAAGCTGAAATACTTGAAGTAATGGAAAATGGAGATAGAAAAGTTCACTTTCAATATAATGGAATATTCAATGAAATATTAGACCAAATAGGCCTTATGCCACTTCCACCATATATAACAGAAAGCTTAAAAGATAAAAACAGATATCAAACAGTATATGCAAAATATGAAGGCTCAGCAGCAGCACCAACAGCAGGATTACATTTTACAGAAGAATTATTAGAAAAAATAAAAGCAAAAGGTGTAGAAATCGCAAATGTAACATTGCATGTTGGAATAGGAACATTTAGACCTGTAAAAGTTGAGAACATAGAAGAACATACAATGCACACAGAACATTACTATATAAAGCAAGAAGATGCAGAAAAAATAAATAAAGCAAAAAAAAAGGGACATAAAATAATTGCAGTTGGAACAACCTCTTGTAGGGTATTAGAATCAATTGCTGATGAAAATGGTATGGTAAAAGAAACAGAAGGAGATACAAGTATATTTATTTATCCAGGATACAAATTTAAGTGCATTGATAGATTAATAACAAACTTCCACTTACCAGAATCAACACTTATAATGCTAGTATCAAGCCTAGCAACTAAAGAATTTATTATGGAAGCATATAACAAGGCTGTAGAAGAAAAATACAGATTTTTCAGTTTTGGAGATGCAATGTTAATTTTATAAATATAAAGGAAAAAAGCTCTGCTTATTGTATGCAGAGCTTTTTAGGAGTTTACTTAGAGTGCAACTACAACAAAAATGTTGTTGTAAATTAGGTCGAGGTCGTAATCGAAACTGCTAGCAGTGTTGTTGGAAATGGAAATTTCCTTGCCGGTGAAGTCGAAGTCTTCCTGATGGATTGTTTCTCCAGATGCTTTTCCTTTTTCCTTAGAGAAGAAGGTTACACAAGTGAGAGAACGATACCGAGAGGAAAACTTTTTCTGCATTTTCACTACTTCTTCCCAGCGCTCAGGGCAGGATTCTCTGAACTTTTTAGAGAGTTCGACCTGAAAGTCAGGAATGATGAGGTTGTTACAAGTTTCTGGGCACTCCGGGTAAGTTTTTTCATAAAGATAAGACATGATGTATATCTCCTTTTTATAAATGATCCGGTGAAAACCGAACTCTTAAGACAATTATAACACAAGGAACATAAAATAGCAAATTCAATAATTAAGTAAATACGAATAAGTAAAATAAAAAAATACATAAAAACTGGAAAAAAATATAAAAAGTGTTGACTGAGGTGGTAAATAAGTGGTATAATAATAAACGTTAATGTTTATTTTCTAGGAGGTGAAAAACAAGTGCCAACAATTAATCAATTAGTAAGAAAAGGTAGAAAAACATCAACTACAAA